>JADEXW010000609.1 GCA_015206935.1 Pseudanabaenaceae cyanobacterium LEGE 13415
ATTTAAGTTAGTGGGTGCAACTTCTACCCAGTCGATCGTCCAGTTCGCGCCATACTTGGAGAAAAGCATAGGAAGAATATGATGAGTCTTCCATCGTTTCTTCAGGTTGATAGTTTGACCTACATAGACTACTCGGTTCTGATGCCATACTCGATAAATGGCGCTGGTTGAAGGAAGTTTCGACAAATCAATCATCATTCTCAGCCGCCTGATCCATTTCAATAAGCTGTGGTGTAAATGTGAAAGGTCTTGGCTCAGATTTAACAGTTGCCCGTTCTTTTTCTGCCAAAGCCTCAATGTCAGAAACACAAATCCCAATCCAGTCCCCATGAGTTCGTAGCGTTTTGAGAACGTATTCCCAGGTTTTACGCTGGCGAAAATCGCGATCGCGACACAGAGTTGGATATTTGCGCTTCAGTTCTGCGGTCGTTGCTGCACCGGAGAGCGCATAACACTCAGCTTTGATGGCAATCAACTTCATGCCTTTAATGCCAGTCTTCCTCCGATTTTGAGACCTTGGCTTAGTCATTAAAAAACTCCTTCTGAAGTTTATCGAGCTTGGCTTTGGAGTTAGCGCTGTAGATAGCTTCGATTTGACGACGAATCTCTGGATCGATTGTCTTGGTTAATTTCAACACCATTTCCCGTTGACGGCGATAACGCTCGTTCCAGGATTTATACATCAGTTGCGATCGCTTAAGCGTCTTAGTCGCTTCATAAATCGCGTGTAAGTCGATCGCTGAATCCAATCCCAGAAACTCGCGCATGTCTCGTACGAACTTGGCAAAACGAGTGTTAGTTTTACCTTGTATTAAATCAACATTTTCAATTCGCAATGCCTCAATGATGACATCAGCGGCTCCTTGCGTCAGTGCTTTGTTCTCCTTTGGAGTAACGTTTCCATACTTCCTTTGGTGTTCTTCCAGCAAGAAGTCATAGTTTGTTGCTTTGTGTCGTAGGTAGTTAAAGACTTGACGTGAATTGTAGTGATCAGGCACTTGAGCTAATAGCTCAGGTTTAACAAGTTTCACGGACTCTCTAAGCTGCTGGGCAAGGGTAGGCGGATTCATAGGCGTTGTCTCATGAGCGCAATATTCCGTAAAGCATAAGGAGAATGCTTTGTCAAAATTCTAACGCTAGAATATTTAAAACTGAGTGCCGCAAAAACACTTGAAAGTTTCTACACATTCATGAATTTTATTCAATGTAAGAAGTAAGACTGGCAAACTCCTATCCTCAGATGGCTTTGAAACTATGGCATTTGAATTCGATCATCTCTTTATTTGGACTGATATTGGTGGTCATGAAGCGGAACGTTTAGTATTGTTCGGTTTGGTGGAGGGAACCTCTAATCCGCATCCTGGACAGGGGACAACCAACCGCCGTTTCTTTTTCCATAATGCAATGGTGGAGTTGTTGTGGGTTCATGATCCAGAAGAGGCAAGGTCTGAGCTAATTCGTCCCACTCGGCTTTGGGAGCGATGGCAGAATCGGAATAACGGGGTCTGTCCGTTTGGGATTTGTCTACGTCCAGCCTTGGGTTTTGGTGATACAGTGGCATTTTCCAGTTGGGCATATCACCCCCCTTATTTGCCTGAAACACTGAGTATTGAGGTAGGAACGAATAGTGATGTGTTAACTGAGCCGTGGCTATTCCAAACTCCATTTGGTCAACGTCTAGATCAATTTCCTGTTGAGAAGTCACAACCTCTAGATCACGGTATTGGTTTACGCGAAATTACTCGTTTAGAGTTGGTTAGTCCCACTGCAAACAAGTTATCACCTGAACTTCAAGCAGTGGTGAATACAAAGCAGATAAAGGTACGGGAAGGAGCAGAGTATTGTATAGAGCTTGGGTTTGATGGAGAAGTGCAGGGACAGCAGGTGGATTTTCGACCTGGACTGCCGCTGATAGTGACTTGGTGATGTCAAGTCGCCACCTAACGATCGCTAAAACAAGCAAACTTATCTGTCGAGCTAATGTTCAGTATCTTCACGTCATTCGCCCTAATTGACGCGGAGCAAGGTTTTTCTACGGATGCTGATTCGGATTGTCACAAGGTAATCCTGCGGATTGTGCGATCGCTAACAGTCGTTGATCGGCAGTCAAAAACACTGGATCGGGTAATTGTGCTTGATTGAGTGTCGCTTTTAGCTTGAGTGCTGCGGCAAGTTGAACTGCATCATAAGCCCGTAGCGAATATTGAGTAACTAGATTTCCAGCTAGATCGGCGAGTGTACGATCGATTTCTAAAACGCGATATTGCTGCGTCAGATGAGTCGCGAAAATGCTGATAATTTGAGTTACGTTGCTACTGGTGATAAAGCCTTCCCGTTGACGACGAGCGAGGGCACTCAGAACTTCTACCCAAGTGATGCGAGCAATGAACAAATTGTTTTGATGATTCGGATCGCAGAGTTGACGAATCCAAAATGTACCCATTTCAGGAATGTATCGTTTGACTAAGGCACTACTGTCAAGGAAATAAACGGTCACAGTGAACCTCTGTCTTCGATGATGCTATCGGAGAGAAGATTAGGAAATTGAGCGTCAACACTGTAAGCTTCCAAGTCAATTTCTGGCAGAGGAGTCTGAGCGCTTGATGTAGGAAGCGTGAGAGAACCGTTTTGAATTAAAGGCTGTAGAGCTTGCTCCAAGGGGCTGAGATTGGGGACTGTTTCTAGGATTTGAATTTGCAAGTATTGACCTTCAGGAAGATCAAGCGGCTCGATCGGCTTGAGAATACCAGCTTCGTAAATAACAGTAAGTTGAGGCATTTTGAGATATGGAAGCGTTAAAGAATGAGATTAGTATAACGACGCTGAAGCATTAGTTATATTCGCTTGTGTTTCATCTTTGCCAAAAAAATCTTGCCAAAAATCACTCTAGGCGCATTAGCATAGAAGAGTGATGGACTTTTATTCGCCCCAACGATCGCTAAAACAAGGACACTGGTTCAAACTCATCTGCGGTGCCAGTTTCCAGCATCTTCCTGCCATTCGCACACTCGCATTGGTCTATGCGCTGGCTGGGGCAGATTGTATTGATGTCGCGGCTGATCCAGCGATCGTATCCACCGCACGAGAAGCATTCGCAATCGCGAATCAGTTATCGGATGAAGCGCTCGATCGCGGTTATAACCCTTCACTTCCTTGGTTGATGGTCAGTCTCAACGACGGGGAAGATCCGCACTTTCGCAAAGCTGAATTTAATCCAGCACTTTGTCCTTCGGATTGTTCTCGACCCTGTGAAGCAGTATGTCCAGCAGAAGCGATTAATAACTTTGGAGTGATTGACGATCGCTGTTATGGATGCGGTCGGTGTGTGCCAATTTGCCCGATCGAACAGATTCAAACTCGGTCTTATGTGTATGCACCCGATGTAATTTCGCCGATGTTGCTACAAGCGGGAATTGAGGCGATCGAACTGCATACACAAGTGGGACGATTCGAGGATTTCAAACGATTGTGGAACTCGATCGCGCCTTGGGTCGATCGATTGAAACTCGTTGCCATTAGCTGCCCGGATGGA
>JADEXW010000610.1 GCA_015206935.1 Pseudanabaenaceae cyanobacterium LEGE 13415
ATCTTGGGGTGGAATGATCGGTTGAGCAATTGACGAAACCGGAGCAAAAATACCAAACAATAGAGCCGTTTGGAGCAGCGATCGAACATTCATCGTAAAACGTTGCCTTTGATTCAAGAGAGTATGACCAATCAACTTCTTGTCAATTTAAATCACAGCAAAGAAATAAAATCACACCGCGATCAAAAAATTCTCTGATTCCAGAACATATCGTTCTAAATCTGCATCCAAAAGGCTGTTGGTAAAGTTCGATCATTCAATTGCTGATTTAGATAAGTTGCAGTTGCAATTCCCGCATGAAACGCATTTTCAACCCGATTCCCATCTCCCCAATCCCCTGTACAAATCATTGGATTCGAGGTATCAGCAACGAAGTACTTCTCTGAAATCGGATTAATCGGAAACGCATATCGCCAACGATGAACCTGTAGCACTTCAGGACAATTAAACCAAGGCTCTGCGACTTCTGCCGCACGTTTCAATAAATGCTCTCCAACTTGCTGCAAATCAGAATCTTCTAAATACTGAGTTGCAAAACGAGCATTGCTTTGAATGACGATCGCAGGCTGCACCGGATTCAACTGCTTCGTACTATCAATTCCAATCCAACCCAAATCCGAATCCTCTAAACACACGATCGCTTTCCAATCTAATCTTTCGACCTCTGCTTGCCGCTCCATTGGATAAACCGCGATCGCACTAATACAAGGCGAATAGTCGATCGATTTCAATTCCTCAATCCACGATCCACATAACATTGCCGCCTGTGGAGCCGGAATTGCCACAATCACCGCATTCGCTGAAATCACTTCTCCCGATTCACAGTACAGTTTCCAGCCATTTTGTTCCTCGATTCGTTCCACTCGATGATTCAGTCTTAGCGTTAATCCAATGGAGAGAAATTTCGCGATCGCACTAATCCCATTCATTGCTGCATAACACGCAGCTTGCTTCTGAGACGGTTGAATCTTGCCTTCTTTTAATTCATGAATCGTCTCTGTCCAAACGCGAAGAATTTTACGATCGACCAATTGATTCAACAAACTCTGAAACTTAGATGATTTCGGCTTGAGATAACACACGCCATGATCTGCATGAGTTCCCTGCAACCGGCGCGTTGCTATTCGTCCCCCCAAGCCACGAGACTTATCGATTAAAACAACTTTATAGCCTGCTTGGTGAAGCATTTGGGCGCAGGACAAACCCGCCATTCCTGCCCCCACGATCGCAATATCAAACTGAGAATCGAGCATATCGTTAAGAATTTCCGAAACAGTATTATCCGATGTGCCGTCTTGCTTAGGTAGAATGAAACTTGTTGCCGCATCGGGAGGAAGACCACCAGTGGATGAGTTTAGAGCCGCTTTGGAATTGGCGACGGATGACGAACTACGCGAACTCACAGAGATCTTATTTCGTCCGAAGTTCAATCCGCTGGATTATGTCAACTCCCTAGACCCGATCGATCTACAAAGTCAAGACCGTGAAGACTGGCTAGATGCCATTGACGATCGATTTCGCTTTCTCGCAGCCGATGGGATCACTGTCCTCCGCCGTAAGACTGGACAAGTGACCTACCGCCAGGTGCTGATCCAAGTGTGTCGCTACATGAAACTGTCTTACTCAGCCTCAATGTCTACGACAGACCTGGAAGCCGAAATCTTTCTCAGTCTATTAAACCGCGCTTGGAGACAACTTCCGGTATCTGAGCAAACCGCTTTAACCCAACGAGTCCAAAATTCGTTATTGGAATCGGATTTTGTGGAGGAAATTCCGCTGTCTTTGCAGAAAAATCCGATGTCGCTCGTGGTCAAAGGGAGTAGCGCATTAGCAGTAAATACGGTTGTCCAGCCTCTTTTATTGGAAGTGATCGCGCGACAGTTTGCGCTCCATTTTGCTCGGTATCAAGTGGCACAACAAGCGATCGCTCAAGGTGGAATTGCGGCTGCGACTCAAATTCAATCCCAGGTGTCGATCCAGTTAGCAAAACGCGGAATGACAATGGCAACAGCGCGATATGGTGCGACTCGTGCGGCGTTTGCCTTTTTAGGTTCAGCGCTTTGGGCATGGTTCTTAGCCGATTTAGGTTGGAGAGCGATCGCAACGAATTACGGACGGGTCATTCCGACGATTTTCGCTTTGGCTCAGATTCGATTAACGCGATCGGACTATTTTGAACCCGCTTAATGAAAACGCTACGTCTTCAATCTCATCCTGATCCGTCACTTCAACGCCCTTGGTTTCTGGTTCAAATTGGATTATTTCTGCTGCCGTTTAGCGCATTTTTGGGCTGTACTCCTGTTTTAGTAGCGGCTCTAGATGTGTTGCGGCAAAAATTTTCGAGTTTGAGCCGCGATCGTGTCAATCAAGGGTTTGCAGTTTTAGGATTGATCATGATCGTAGCGGCGGGATTTGCGCTCGATCGCGGAAATGCTTTTCTCGGTCTCTTCAATTTCCTGCCGTTTTTCATTGCGTTTGCAGGATTGAGCGAACTCATTCGATCGCCCAAACAATTGACCCAAATCGCTTGGATCTGGGTGCTGACTGCGATTCCAGTCACACTCATTGGATTCGCGCAATTATTTTTCAATCTTGGGGGTTCGCCTTCGATGCTCTGGGGCTTAGTCGAATGGACGATTAATCCAGGGGGTGAACCGTTGGGGCGAATGTCCTCGGTGTTCACCTACGCAAATGTGTTGGCAAGCTATTACGCGATCGTATTCATCCTCAATTTGGGCTTATGGATTGATCAGCGTAAACGAATTTTGGGCATGATCTTTTGCTTGAATGCGATCGCGCTAATTCTCACCAATTCTCGAAATGTTTGGGCAATTTCGCTCTTAGCCTGTTTAGCGTTTGCGCTCTATCACGGGTGGAAAAAAATTGTCGCAGCAGTGAGCGCGATCGCGGTTGTGATGTTAGGAGCCGCATTTGCACCAGAACCAATTGCTTCGCCGCTTCGTGTGATTGTGCCGCGATTTTTCTGGGCGCGACTGAATGATCAAATGTACGTGGGTCGCCCTGTGAATCAACTGCGATCGACTCAGTGGAGGTTCGCCTGGTCGATGACAGAACAGCGTCCCTTAGCAGGTTGGGGATTACGCAGCTTCTCGAAACTGTACACGGAACAGATGCAGCTTTGGTTGGGACATCCACATAATCTGTTTTTGATGATGTCTTCTGAGACGGGATTGCCTGCAACGTTGCTTCTGTATGGATTAGTCGGTTGGATTTTGGCACAGAGTGTTTTTACTTGGCGCAAATTGCAGCCACAGAATCGGGAAATGTATTTTACGTTTGCGATCGCGTTTCTTGCCTGTACACTGTTCAGTTTCCTCGACGTGCCGCTATTCGATGCCCGAATTAACTTGATGGGCTGGACGCTTTTGGCGGCGATTTGGAAAATGCAGGACTAATTCTTCTAGTGTTCTCTGAGATTCTTACCGTAAACACATCAGTTGTTTTCGCTTCGTTTTTAGCGGCTAATGCCCCCAGAAATTTTGTCACACAAACTATCCACCAAACATACTC
>JADEXW010000111.1 GCA_015206935.1 Pseudanabaenaceae cyanobacterium LEGE 13415
CCGATGTATACGATCGATTATCAATTCGATTCCGCCAAGAACCGTATCGGCTCAAACTGGCATACATTCGTCAGCGGTTAGAGAACACGCTCGATCGCAATCACATTCTCTCGAACATCGACGGGCTACTACAAGAAATCCCCGAATTTGATGAAGCTACGATTTATCGATCGGGTGAGGATTTCTTAGCAGAATTGCGATTGATTCAAAGTAACTTAGCGGCAACCGGATTAAGCTGCCGCGATTTGGATCATCTCATTTGCCAAGTCGAAATCTTCGGATTCAACTTAGCGCACCTCGATATTCGGCAAGAAAGTCCGCGTCATTCAGAAACGATGAATGAAGTGGTGGAATACCTCCAAGTTCTACCGAAGTCTTACAACGATATGACCGAGGAAGAACGTTGCAAATGGTTGATCAGTGAGCTAAAAACTCGGAGACCGTTGATTCCTTCAGAGCTACCATTTTCCGATCGAACTCGTGAAGCGATCGCGACTTTTCGCATGGTTCGCAAGCTTCAGCAAGAATTCGGGGTGGATATCTGTCACACCTACATCATCAGTATGAGTCACGATGTGAGTGACTTACTGGAAGTGTTGCTGTTTGCAAAAGAAGCTGGACTATATGATCCGATGACCGGAGTTGGATCTATCCAAGTCGTGCCTCTGTTTGAAACCGTAGAAGACTTGCAGAAAGCTCCTAGTATTATGCGCGGTGTGTTCGATCTGCCGTTCTATAAAGCATTGCTAGCAGGTGGATTTGATACGATCGGCGTAAATACTGCGCTCCAGGAAGTAATGCTAGGCTATTCCGATAGCAACAAAGATTCCGGTTTCTTAAGTAGTAACTGGGAAATTCATAAAGCACAGCAAGCACTCCAAAGTATTGCAGATGAACATGGAGTCGTATTACGAATCTTCCACGGTCGCGGCGGTTCTGTCGGTCGCGGAGGTGGTCCAGCTTATGAAGCAATTCTGGCGCAACCTGGACATAGTGTGAATGGTCGGATCAAGATTACTGAACAAGGTGAAGTGCTTGCCTCGAAGTATTCGTTACCAGAACTTGCACTGTACAACTTAGAAACCGTTACAACGGCTGTGATTCAAGGTAGCTTGTTGCAAAACAAGTTCGACGAGATTGCACCGTGGCAACAAGTGATGGAAGAGTTGGCAGCTCGATCGCGTCAACACTATCGCGGATTGATTTACGAGCAACCTGATTTTATTGACTTCTTCCATCAAGTAACCCCGATCGAGGAAATCAGTCAGCTTCAAATTAGCTCTCGTCCTGCCCGTCGCGGTGGCAAAAAAGATCTAGGCAGTCTCAGAGCGATTCCTTGGGTCTTTAGCTGGACACAAAGCCGATTCTTACTCCCATCTTGGTATGGTGTTGGAACTGCACTGCAAGGATTCTTAGATGAAGCGCCTGAGAAACACATGCAGCTTCTACGGCATTTCTACTACAAATGGCCCTTCTTCAAAATGGCAATTTCGAGAGTTGAAATGACGCTTTCTAAAGTCGATTTGCAAATTGCAGGTCACTATGTTGATGAACTAACGCAACCCGAAGATCGAGAACGGTTTGCTCCCGTATTCGAGCAGATTCGCAACGAGTATCTATTAACTCGTGATTTAGTTCTGAAGATTACCGGACACAATCGATTGTTAGATGGTGATCCGGAACTTCAGCGATCGGTACAGTTACGCAACGGGACGATCGTGCCGCTCGGATTTTTGCAAGTGTCGCTGTTGAAACGATTACGGCAACATAAAACCCTTGCAGCTTCGGGCGTTGTGCGATCGCGCTACAGCAAAGGTGAACTATTACGCGGCGCATTGCTCACAATCAATGGAATTGCTGCGGGAATGCGAAATACGGGTTGATCAAAAAGAGCGATCGTATCTTTCGTTGATACGATCGCTCTGTTCATTTCCTCAGCCAATTCCAAAGATTCTCCGAATTTGGCAATCTCCAATCGCTGAGATCAACAAAGCTTAGATCATAAAGTAGACTGCACTGTGCTTGAGCGCTCAAAGCAGGCAGAGACAATAATGCTAACCACCAGAACTGCCCGATCGCCAGTGGAATGAGAAACCATTCCAACCAAAAGCGGGTACTGTTCGTGGGCGGAAATTTTGCCCGATAGAATGCAGGTCTGCGAGGGAGTTTTCGAGGCTTCCGAATCACAGGCAACACCGGGGGTGATTCTTCAATCTCCTCGATGCTTTCAATCTCGATCGCATCCTGACCCAACTGTTTTCGGACAAAAAAATCCTCCAGCCAATCCATAAGCGCCTCCATATTCAAAAAGCCTCAGAACGATGTCGAGCAAACCTTAGAGCTTGCCACTCACTCTCACCATCCCAACCAAACAGCTTGAGTCATCTACTTTGGCTTGAAGAGGAATCACCGTCCTGAGTTTTCCAATGGGATGCAGACTCTTACTACGGAATCACGATCTCTTTCACGACTCGATCGTCCTCAACAACGCCCAAGCTCCGTCCTTTTTTCTTTTCTTCCCGCGCGATCCCATACAGCGCCAGTCCAGTACGTAGAACTTCCGCCATGTTCTTGCCCGATTCTTCCGAGAGTTCTTGGAGCAAATCGTAAGCTTCTGGCGACAGATCCAGGTTCAATCGCTTTTTTAGTTTGGATGTTGCAGATTTGGTTGCACCTTTTTGCGATGCCGTTTCTGCTACAGGAGTATTCTCCGCCATTGTTTTATCCTCTACGAGCGACTACGCAATCCACAAACTTGAAGAACAGAGGTACACCAAAAGCAGTCGTTTGAACTGGCTCTTGCTCACTTGTGCGAATCTCTGGTTACAAGTCCTAGTCTACATTAAGAAATTTGCGCTGGATCTGAACATCTTTTGTGTAAATTTAACACAATTTTTACATTGCATCGTCTTCGATCGACTTAAGCCGTTTCTTAGGATGGGTACGCAGTTGGGAAGCTGCGAGCGGTCGAACCACCAGTTTGAGTTCATAGCGATCGATGACTTTCACTTTTGTTCCAGGCAATAAGACAACATCTTCTAAACAAACTGCGCTCCAATGTCGCCCTCGATATTCCACCTGTCCTACGCCTTGAGGACGAATTCCGTAACATACAACCGCAATTTCCTCTAGATCAAAGACTTGATAAGCGATTTCGGGGTCGGGTTCATAGTAAGGATCGGCAAAGGAAAAGAACGATCGAAATGATTGAACTAGAGAATAATTCATGATTGCCTCCATAGTAGAGATGAGGCTGAATTCAGTACTTTTCACTCACGGCTGATAAGAGTATGCTCATCAGTACACACCAAAATTTGAATATTCTAACCGCTGAATTTCAGCTATGAATACACAATAATTACACAAAATTGATATGTCAAGATGCCATCGCGAAATTTTCATGCAACGTTCGATCGATTTGCTGCGTTGCACACGATTCGTGCCCCCTAAATCCCCCAGAATGGGGGACTTTGAGGAAGAAAAATTTCTTGAATTCCAAAGCGCTTTCCACCGTCAAAGTCCCCCAAACTTGGGGGATTTAGGGGGCTTTAGCCGATTCAACCAAAGCGAAGAGATAGAGTAGCTGCTTGTATTGAAGCGATCGCTAAAAACTACTCGATCGCTTTTAACTGCGGTAACAATTCCTGAAATGCCCGTCCTCGGTGGCTAATCTCCTGTTTCACCTCTAAGGGCATCTCCGAAAACGTCATGCCCTTTTCAGGCACATAAAAAATCGGATCATAACCAAATCCACCTTCCCCCCGTGGAGCCGTCAAAATCTCACCCGGACAAATCCCCTCAGTCAAAAGCGCGATCGAGCCATCCGGTTTCGCAATCGCGATCGCACACACAAATTGCGCTCGTCGATCGGGATTCTCCCCTAATTCCCCTAACAGCTTGGCAATTCTGGCTTGATCCGAATCTGCGTATCGAGCCGAATAAATTCCCGGTCTGCCATCAAGTGCAGCAACTTCTAAACCGGAATCATCTGCGATCGCCCAATGTCCTGTTGCGATCGCGACTTGAGTGGCTTTCTGAGCCGCATTTTCTCGAAACGTACTCCCAGTCTCTTCCATCTCTAAATCGGGTGGCTTCAACTGCAATTCCCAGTTCAACCCTGCAAGATAAGGCTCAATTTCTTTAACTTTGCCTGGATTTCCGGTCGCTACTACTAAAACTGTCATGGCTCAATCCACTGCCGAAACGCATCCCAACTGGAGATATCTTCTAATAATGCCTGATATCCGCTCACATTCGGATGCAATCCATCTTCGGTAAATTGCTGCTTGCACCAGTCCAATCCTCTCGATCGCCAAATATCAAACAGATTCAAATGCGGAATCTGACGTGCTTCACATGCAGATCGAATTGCTTCGTTATATTGACTCTGATCCGCGTGATTGTAGTACATGCAATCGAGAAACGGCATTTTCTCTTCATCGACAGGGATCATGCCGACGAATAAAACTGGACAAAGGCGCAAAGCTCGATCGAGCAAATCTGCAATCCCAATTTCAAATCCTTCAAACGGCAACAAATTCTTACCATCCGGTCTACCCAGTCGCGGCGAGTCATTCACGCCAACCGAGAGAATAATCAAATCTGGCACACGATTGCGGAGTTCTCCACGATGGCGAAACTCATCTTCAAGCCGTCGTGCCACTTGTCGAACCCCATCACCCCGAACCCCCAGGTTATAAAGCGCATGATTCGTTCCACCAGGACTCATCCACTGTCGTCGAAGTCGTTCAACCCAGCCGCCTCCTACCGGATCACCAAATCCGTAAACGAGACTGTCACCTAACGCTAAAATTCTTAGGGACGCGGCGGGGGGAGCCGTTACATCGATCGAGGAAGGAGCGAAAATTTGCATGAAATCGTGCGAATAAAACAGGTCTGCGCTATTAATAGAGTCTGAGCTAATTCGGACTCTATCACTCTAGACAGATTTTTTCAAAACTTTACACAAGCTTTGGCAATCTGTCACGATCCGAAAGTCTTTACTGAGAGAACAACTGATGGCTAAATCTGGCTCTTTACACAAACGCAATACGTTTGACACTGTTCAATTGATGCGCCGCGCTGACGATCTGATCAGTGCGGCATCCAATCGTTATCGCATTACGGTTCAAGTCGCAAATCGAGCAAAACGTCGTCGGTTTGAAGATTTCGACAGCGGAGACGATCCCATGATGAAACCTGTGATGCGGGCAATTATTGAAATGTCAGACGAACTGACGCAACCCGAAATTATTGGAGAATAAGTCTAGGTGGGGCGATTTTTCCGCCCCTATTTTTTGTTTTATAGCTTCGTTTCAGTCGGCTGAAGCCCCCTAAATCCCCCAAATTTGGGGGACTTTGAAGGTGGAAAGCACTCTGAAATTCTAAAAAATTTTCTAGCTCAAAGTCTCCCAGAATGGGGGATTTAGGGGGCAGTCCCCGAACAATCTGAACCCAAAATCATTCATGTAGACACAATAAATTTTCTAAGAATGATCCTGATGAAACGATTTCTAATTCTTGTTAGTGGGATCGCTCTGTTATGTTCTGCAAATCCTGCGATCGCTCAAACCACTCGCCAAGTTCAAATTCAAGATGCTTGGCAACAGGTGTATAAAGCGGTTCCAGAGCTTCCACTCGAAAATCAGTATGTGACACGCGTAACGGGCAAAGTTGACCCGAATAATACGCTCGTCACCCGTATGATTCGATATCACTCTTTCATCAAAGGTCGCCCAGTCAATTTTCGACTCGATTGGAAATACACACTGGCAGATTATTTAGGCATCAATGAACCGATGCAAGCGAGTAGTTATCCTGGCTCGGACAACTTACGCCAAAATCCATTTGAGCGCGATCGAGACATCATTCAAAAACTCAACCGCCGCCAAAGAAATGCACTCGTTCAAGCGCTTGTTCATGTTTTCACTCGTCCACCACAATGAGCCGAATCCTAAAATCGGGTGACGGTTGGCGCTTGGGATGGAATGCAGCGGCTTCCGAATTCAAAGGCTTAGTCGGGGGGAATGATTGGGCGATCGAGCTAACCGAAGAAGAATGGAATGATTTTCGTCGTTTGAGTGATCAACTGCATGAGGCGCTTCAGCAAATCGCTCAAGAATTAATGGACGAAGAACGGATTTCTTGTGAAATGGAAAGCGATCGGATTTGGCTTGAAGCAGAAGGATTTCCGGCAGCATATAGTTTGCGCTTAATGGTTCAAACCGGGCGCAGAGCGGAAGGCTATTGGGAAAATGCTTTGGAATTGAGACAGGCGTTAAATACGATCGAAGGTTTTTGAGCTTGTTAACCTGAGTCCCCAACGAAGGCATAGCAACATTGCAGCTCGCTTCCATAGCAGTAGAAGTTTAGATTAGGACACTTCGAGAGCGCCCCCAAACCCCAATTCTGCTTGCTCAAGACTCTTGCTCCCCCAAACTTGGGGGCTGGAGGGCTTTTCAGAAGTGTCCTAACTGAAATGGGTACGGCTATAACATTAAAAAACTCCGAGTATTGTTACTTGGAGTTTTCTTACTGAACATTATTTATCAATCTGTGACTTCATTCGCGCCAATGTTTGCGCCATCTGATCAAACATTTGTTGCGGAGTCATTCCCGCCTGTCCCAACTGCGTCTTAAGCTGTTCGACCATCATCTGAGCCGAAAAATCCTCAGACAACTCAAACCGCTTCATAAACACTTTATAGCGATCCATGATGGCTTCCATCTGTTCGATGTACATCAGTTTGCCTTCACGATCGAACTTTCCATAATTGCCACCCAACTGAATCAGCGATTGATAGTCCTGAAACAGTTGTTTCGCTTCTTCTTGAACAATTTCGGAGTCAAAAAATCCCATTGGTCTGAGCGGATTGTAAACAGTTGCTTTATCCTGAATTCATCATAGGCGATGGGTTTCCCAGTCGGTAAGTAGTGGTTTCACTACCGTTTTAAAACCCGTATAAAACTCGCAGCGACCATTCCACGATCGTTGGACTCGCCCGATTATTCGGATTTGAAACGATCGTGACCGAGGGACTGACATTTAAGCGATCGTTCAGCAACAATCCAAAAAATGCCTCAAAATTCGTCTGCGTTTCACTGCCCAATCGACGAGTGATAAAAGGTTGCCCAACTGCAACTCCCGCTCTTGATCCAGGAATCAGAAAATTCTGGAATGTGACACCCAAAGTCCAAGTTTTCGGATTCAAGTCAAGGTCTTGCTGCAAGAGCGTATTAAATCCCTGATAGCGACCAATTCCCAGCCGTCCGAACACTTCAAATACGCCAAATCGACGTTGGATTGCCCATTCTGCGGTGAGTCCCGCTGCATTAATTTGCGTCCCATTAATCTCGGCGTTTGTGTATTGCAGTTGAACTCTGATTGGTGCATTGGGAACTGCATACTCAGCTTCGATACTGGCTTGATATCGATCGCGAAATAATCCCGCTGCTGGATTTGAAGAGTCCGCCGCAGCGTATAAGGCTCTTAGAGTAAAACCTTGAGGAAGTGACCAGGCGATCGCGGCTCCTGCTCCTCCGAATCGATCGATTTCATTTTGAACAATCAGTGGATTATTTGCGAAAAAACTTGACCCAAAATTATCGCCGCTCTGATTGGCAAAAGAATTACGATCGATAAAATCACTTGGCGGCAAATTCGATCCAACTGCAATTTCTAAATTCTCGACCGGGCGAAACGCATAATAGAGCTTACGAATTTTTAAATCTCGGCTTGCCCCAACCACATCAAGTCCGCCACCGTCCGCTAAAATTCCAGTGGTTCCGAGCAAATTTTGTCGATCGTTGTGCGCTCGTGCGATCGCATCTTCGCCATTATTTCCCGCTTCTAATTGAGTCACAAAGCGATCGTTCCCTTGAAGACTCGTGAGTAAATTCAACCGCACACGGGAAATTACCGTTGTATCTGAATTCGTACCATTCGTCACAACGTAATAAACTTGACCGTTAAGCTTTGTTGTGGGTGAAAACTGTTGGCGTTCCTGAGTAGCAATTCGGCTTTCGATGTTATTCACGCGCGATCGTAGTTGTGACAATGCACCACCATAAGCATTAATCAAACGTCGAACGGTTTGAACATCTTCAGTGATCGTTGTTCCTGTGTTACCCGCTAGTAATTGTTCCTCGATTCTGCCAATTACAGTTGCGATCGTAGCAGCAAATTCATTTCGAGTTAAAGGACGATTGCCGCGAAAGGTACGATCGGGATAGCCCGCGAGAACTCCATAGCGTTCGACAAGTGACTGTACCGCCTGAAACGCCCAATCGGTCGGGCGCACATCAGTCAACTCGGAAACTGAAGTCACTTGTTCCATCGGATCAGACTCTTGTGACCCCGCAGGAGAAGCAATCAGCACCAAGCTACTCAAGCCAATTAAGAACCAATTCACCTGTCTCACGCGCATCACTCCTCACGGGCTGCCGAACTCCCATCAGTTATAACAGCCTGTGAGGAATTGTCTCAATCACGCATTCGCAGCGGCTGGTTTTTTCTCGCCTTCTGAGCCTTGTGTACCGAGTTGGATCAGTTCCACTTTGTACCCATCTGGATCTTCGACAAAGGCAATCACCGTCGAACCATGTTTCATTGGCCCGGGTTGACGAGTCACTTTTCCGCCGCGTTGTGCGATCGCGTCACAGGTCGCATAGATATCATCAACGCCGATCGCAATATGTCCGTAAGCATCGCCTAAGTCGTATTGTTCTTTGCCCCAGTTGTGAGTGAGTTCTAGAACTGCTGTGTCCGATTCGGCTCCATAGCCTACAAAGGCTAAAGTAAACTCGCCACCGGGATAGTCTTTTTTCCGCAATAGCTTCATGCCGAGGGTGTCGCAATAGAATTTCAGCGACTCTTCTAGGTTTCCGACTCGAAGCATTGTATGTAGTAACCGCATTGAATTCTCCTAATAAGCAGCGATCGACGAAAGTTCCAAACGAAATGATCCGGGTGTAAATCTCGGATTCAATCCGCCATCATATTCAAATTTACTCAGCATCAGTTGAAAAGAGCGAATCTGTCCCGGAGACAGTCTGGCATCCGAAACGGTTTTAGCGCGAAACACCGGAATCAGTTGGGCAAATGGAACTTGTACGGTGATCCATTCATTCGCGACAGTATCAAACGAATGCGAGTAGCCGACACTATCCCAAGCATCGCCATCGCGCACTAGAAACTTATAACGATTGCCATCTCCTTTTAGTCGCAGTTCGATCCCTGTAAAGCTTGAGAGATTTAATGCAGGTTCAAAATTGCGAGTCCGAATCGAGGCAAATCCACCTGAATTAGCGGTCGAGACATTGCCCGAAAAGACGGCTGCTCCATTTTCTAATCGAACTCCACTATCGCTCACGCCGCCCATCACCACATCATCCAGCGCACCCCAAGTATTTTGAATATCAGTTTGTGGATTGCTGAAATCGAAAATCATTCGATCGTTATAAGTCGGTTGGGGATTGGGGCGAGGTTGAAACATTTTTTGCAGCCAACTTACAACAGGAATCGCTTCAAAGTACTCTAATGTTTGCACGAATCGACCCAAATCCCATTGAGATCGTTGTTCACTCATACCGTTCTCCAAGTTGAGGGACTTTCTTCATTCTAAGAAATGCGATCGAATATCTGCGAAAAAAGATATCATCGAGTGATATCACACTGGAGACAGAATGAAGCTGAATCGAAAACAGGCGAAAACTTTACAAGCAGTTTTCGAGACTCCGACTCGTGCTGATATTCTCTGGAGTGACATTGTGAGCTTATTTAAGGCGCTTGGTGCGGATGTCACACAAGGACGAGGCTCACGAGTTCGAGTCCATCTAAATGGTGAAAAAGCAGTGTTTCATGAGCCACATCCTGAAAAAGAAACTGATAAAGGAGCGATTAAATCTGTTCGTGAGTTTCTTGAAAACGCTGGAATCATGGAAGGAGAAGATGATGCTGACTTATAAAGGCTACCGAGGACAGATCGAAGTCGATACGGATGCTGGAATTCTCTTTGGTCGCGTCCTGGATATTCGTGATGTGATTACTTTCAAGGGCAAGACTGTAGAAGAAGCAGTACAAGCTTTTCGGGATTCTATTGATGATTATCTAGAGTTTTGCCAAGAACGGGGAGAAGAACCGAATAAACCATTTTCTGGAAAGCTTCCATTCAGAACAACACCAGAGCGACATCGACAGGTCTATATTGCCGCACAAAAAGCAGGAAAAAGTATCAATGCTTGGATGGATGAAGTGTTAGGTCGTGCAGCAGAAGAGATATTGCGTGAAGGTTCTACCGAAAGTTAATTCTTCTACCTTGATAGAATTTGCTGTAATGGAAGGGACGATTTTGGCGATCGACGAACATCATGCTAAGATTTCACCCCCCAGGATTCGGGCAAAAGTTCACCCAGACCAGCTTAGGCACGATCGCTTATTATGTCCGTACTCAAAGTAGCGACGAAACACCGATCGTATTCCTGCATAGCTTCGGTGGTGGCTCTTCAGCTTATGAATGGTCGAAAGTGTATCCCGTATTTGATCCGATCGTTGCAGTAGATCTGATCGGCTGGGGCGATTCGAGCCATCCTGCTCGCGATTATCGTCCCGATGACTATGTGATGTCGATCGAGGAATTTCTCAAAAAAATCTCTGATCAGCCTGTTCACCTAGTTGCGGCTTCGTTGACGGGAGCGTTTGCAATTCGGTTAGCGGTACAGAAACCGGAATTAGTTCGATCGCTGTTTCTCATTTGTCCTTCTGGATTTGATGATTTTGGACAAAATGCAGGGCGGCGAATTCCATTGGAGATTATCAATACCCCGATTTTGGATCGAATTATTTATACGATCGGGGCAACCAATGATTTAGCAGTTCGGAATTTTTTAGAGAATTTCTTATTTGCAAATCGCGATCGCGTGACTCCAGAAATGATCAATGCTTATCTTGAATCGGCTCGAAAACCGAACGCAGATTATGCAGCATTGTCATTTTTACGGGGTGATTTGTACTTTGATTTAGCGCCCTATTTACCACAGTTGAAAACACCAACCTCGATCGTGTGGGGAGGTCAAGCGCAATTCACGGATGTACAACTTGGACGAGAAATCGTAGCCATGAATCCGGATATGATTCGAGAGTTTCATATTGTGCCAGAGTCAGGGGTTTTAGTGCATTTGGAACAACCTGCGATCGTGGCTCGATTGTTATTTCAATGGTTAAAAGCAGAAATGGATTGAGTTGATTTGTTCTGCCATTTTTCAATTAACTGATTGAGAATTTGTCGATCGAGATCTGTTAATACTGGATGCGGCAATAGATTCAACAATTCTGTTGCCCATTCTTGGTAGGTCGATCGACCAATTACACCTTCAGAAGTTTGAATATAATCAACGAGAACCGCAGGCAGAATTGAAAAACAATT
>JADEXW010000611.1 GCA_015206935.1 Pseudanabaenaceae cyanobacterium LEGE 13415
GGAAGAGAGAGGTTCCCTCTTTCCACACCGATGGGTTTTGCGGGAACAACGATTGCCAGACCGGTTGCAGCATACGCCGCGCGTCCAGCCCTCCCGAGCGCATTGAGTATCTCGTGAGGACGCAAGTCCGTGCGAGGATTGCCGCTTGGGTCATCAATCGCGCTCCTGTCGGTTCCTGCAAGAATCACGACATCGCACGGCAGATTCAACCCTTGCGCAATTGTAGATGTCGCGGCAACCACATCAAGGCCCAGATCCTCACTCTCAGAATCCCTGCGAACCCGAAAAACGCTTTCCGTCAACCGCCGCTCCAATGGCAGCAGATCACCATGATGCACCGCTGCTCTGCACCCCATGGGATCGAATGTGGCTTCGGCCGCTCCCACATCCCTGAGAACTGACTTGCGCATTTCCTCCTGCGTCTCATCCAGAGCGATGGTGGCCGGGGCCAGTAGTCCATTGATCTGATCCGCAACGCTCCCGCATGCTTTAGTATCGTTGCAGAAGACGATCACGCGCTTTCCTACGGCCGCATAGTCGGCCGCGATCCGCGCAGCGACTTCGTTCCTGTTCGATGTCAATTTCCCCTTGGCATTTTTCACGAGCGGCGGCCGTTGATCCGTGAGCGCCTGCACGACCAGCTTCTCCGACCTTTTGGGGTGCCATCCAGAAATCAACGAAAAGAGTCCAAGAGGCTGTGCGGGGACCCGACTCCGCGCGGACTGGGTCTTCGCCTTCGATGCCGCTTGCACAGCCTCAAGCACGTCAGAGCGATCATAGATGACGCAAGAGCGAAGTTGCCGTGTTGGCTTCCAAGGATCGTCGAACGCTTCGACCTCCCTTCCCGTCACGGCCCGCAGCCAACGAGCGATTTCGGCGCAGTTGGCGACCATAGCAGACAGCAGCAGCAGGTCTGCTTCCTTGCGATGGCGGAGAAACGTCAGGAGCGCTAACATCGCATCAATGGCGCGTGCGCTGATTTTCGATGACGTAGCCGGATCGTCGGCACTGATGAGATGGAACTCATCGAAGACGAGGAGGCCGACCTTGTCGAAAAGCTCAGGCGCGAAACCAAGGAGGGCAAGGCAACGCTCGGGTGTCATGACGGAGAATGGTGGCAGCTTGTCCCCAAGCTCTTCGAGCGCAACGTCTTCAACAACGCTGACCGCCTCTAGGCCTCCGATTTGTGCAGAGAGATCGGTCTCTACCTGATCTACGAGAGCGTGAGTAGGAGCCAGGTAGACGACGCTCTCGCCCGCGCATAGGGTTGCTGCGATTTTCAGGACAGATAGCGTGGTCTTCCCCGAACCAGTGGGCGATGTCATCACCATGGACCTGCCACGGTTCAAGTATCCCGTCCTGACAGCTTTCAGATGATTGATCCATAGAAATGGGTGCGATTGCGTCTGAGACAGAAGCCAGTCGGCCCATGCCTTAGCTTGCGCTCCAGATGGTGTTGGGAGTCGAACCAGCATCGCGGCCTGCATTCCATCAACAAGCCGACTCAACAGTGTGGCCAGATGATGTGGACCGGCAAACTGGTGCTGCACGGTTCCTTCCAGCGCTACGTTGATCTCCACCGCTGAGGCCTCCGACAAGCGGATAACACGCTTGAGCCTTGAGCGGATATCAGGGTCGGACACAGCGCTCCCGCGCGCCTCCTGTCCAAGTCCCTGAACCACGTAGGCACATTCCCTTAGAAGAAGATCAGTGGCTACTTCTCGGCTATCTCCCATGGCGATGGAGTCTTCGCCGAGGTCACGCTCTATCAGCGTCGTGAGATTGCCAGTTGCCAATTCCCGAAGACTCAGGATCAGAGATCGTCTAACCGCCCGCCGTTCGCCTCTGGCCCTGAGCTGCCCCGCCACTTCCGCTGCGTCCGCCGCCCGATCAGCAATCAGGAACAGTAGCGTTGCGGAGATTGATGATCCAATAGCATCACTCGAAATAACGGTTGGACGATCCAATGCAGTTTCACGAACGCGGCTCAAGATCTGATGAGCACTAGCTGCGACGAAAGCTGCGGCACGCGTCTGCTCCGGTCGAAGATTGAGTGCAACATAGGCTTCAAAAGTCGAAGCAAGACGCCTTACCCGGTCGATCACTCCGCTTGCAGGCTCAGATTCACCTTCACGGGACAGAAGGCGAACTGTCGCCAACTCAATGTGAGCCGCCGTCAACAACTCATCCAGCGTTTCAGGATCGAGACCCGGTAGATCAGGAGCCTCCCGTAGAAGAGCGCGGGAACTTGGATCAAACGCCGGCGATCTCCTGGATTTTAGCCGCCACCTCGCCGGCGAGAAGAGCTAACCCTTTGCGCACGTCCTCGAAAGCCAGCACTCCGGCCGTGCGACTTTCGAGCTCACCACCAGCGACCGTTTCAAAACCAGCTATGATATGCAGAAAATTTCCGGCCTTGCGCTGATCTTCGCCGGTGGCCACGGCAACTCTGAACTCGCGAGCACCTTCCCAAAACATTTCGTCGACCGCTGCCTCAGCATCGATGTCAGGGACACTCTTTAGCAAGGTTACGAGGTCGGCGAGGATTTCATCATCGCGATCACCGCACAGAATAGTTCCGATCTCGGGCCATACGCTGGAGCTTATAAGGCTGCGCGGCGATTTCGAAGCCTTGTCCTCACAAAGCACAATGCGCTTGATCTCGCGCCCACCATCTTCCAGTTCGATTATAAAGCCGTCGAATCCCTTGTCTGCCTGTCGGACATGAGGCGATGTCATATAGCCGTTCGGAAGAGCTAGCCGCGCCGCAACCCAGGAGATATGCTGAAATAACAGTCCGTCCCGGTGAATAACGGATGTCCTTATCCGCTTTCTTGCCGCCTCCTTCTGTTCGTCGGTTCCCGACCGGAAAAGCTCAACGTCTTCGGCACGCGGAGCCGTCAGCTTCCTCACGACATTCTGAGCGACCCTGCCTTTTGAAACGCGCCGTCGCGGTTCCAAAGCATTGATCACTCGCTGAGCGTTTTCCTCCTGTCGCAAATAGAGATAGGCGATAATTTCGATCAGCTTGGCACGATTTTTTTTGCCAATTATCCATTCCGAAAAATTACATTCTGTAGTTGGAGAGGGATTTATAGACAGTGGCATATGGTTTTCGCCCGAGGCAGTCCGTCGCTAGCTAGAATGATTACGCAGCACCCGCGACCATCATTTGTGAAATCGTAGCAAGCCAACCTCTGATCTCATTCTGAGGGTCTGCTACGGCTAGCCTATCGACGGTCATCCGAGATATCGCCGTGTTGTTGAGATAGCGCTTCGCTGCGCTTTCCTTTTTCCGACGCTTCTCCTCGTCAAGGTTGCCCCAAGGGTCAGCACCATTAACCGCGTGGACCGCCTGCGCCACAATTTGGGGGACATCATCGAAATCGCCAAAAGGCACCCCAAAGGCGATGTTTATTTGGTTCAGGGCGTAGGCTTCACAAATAGCCTCATGGTGTAGGTAACTCTCCAACTCACGTTTTTGGGTTGCCACAGCACGGCATCCGGCACGGGCGTTAAC
>JADEXW010000612.1 GCA_015206935.1 Pseudanabaenaceae cyanobacterium LEGE 13415
ATCCAGCTTATTGCGGCAAATGTCAGAGACTCACCACTTTATCGAAACATCTGCCTGTGCTTGGGCAAGCCTTTGCGCGATTTGGCGACATTGCTCCAGAAAAGTTGCTTTTTCCTGTGCAATTTGCTTATTAATCGCTTGAAGTTCCTCTGCTCCTCCTCTAAGTGACTTCTCAAGTTGTTGACGTTGTTGAGCAAATCGCTGGTCGAGTTGAGGTGTTGCAATTTTCCTAGATGACTGCGGCAGCCGTCGATACTTTGCTTCTAAACTACTTCGCCAAGCCACTAAATCTCCAGTCCGTTTGGGACCAAAACCATGAACTGCCAGAACTTTAGATCGCTCTACATCCGCTGCCGTCTCGATTCCCCAATATTGCAGCACCAGTGTTAACTTCTCACCAATTCCCGGAATATTCGCCTTTTCAATCAGAAATTGGTCAAGATAGGCGATGAGAGATGCTTTCTCTTTTTCGCGATCGTAAGAAACTTTCAGCCTTTCCCAGTCTTGCTTAATTCCCTCAAGATGCTGCTGTTTCTTGTGAAAAGGCTCATTCCAGTTGTGTTGATGCCAAACCCGCTGCGCGTTTTGCCACTGTCCTTGAATTTGCTCTAAAGCTCGATGCCTTCTTGCAAGTTCATTAGACATCGTTCCATCTAAAGGTTTGACCAAAGAGTACAACCACCGTCCAAAACGCCCTAACCTTCTCAACCGAGATGCTAACTGGCTCGGCGGTAGAGGAGTGGGAGACACAGTGGTATAGGGAATCTGAACTGGAAATGCTCCTGTAGAAGCAGGTTGAATCGATTGGATTAGTGCCCAAACCTGCTTGAAATCGAAAATATCTCCGACAACCGTAGGAGCCTGAGCGAGAAAGTAAAGCACCCCACTATTTTTTTCGAGATTGCACCAAGGGCAAGTTTGAAGGTCACTCAGATACTTATGTGCTGAGTTTCGGCTACAAGTTCGTAAACGATTTCTGAGTGCATTCAATTCCTGAACCCACTCTCCAGGTACAGGTCGATTTGCAGCCTCGTTAAATGCTCGCTCAAATAACTGACGTAATCGATATGGAACTGCATCCATTGTCAAAACATTAGGCGGCGGAGCCATACGCTTGGAGACAGCAGCGGTACTGTAAGCATATCGATATTCGCTAATTGCTCGTTCGATCGGCATATCTTCAGTTCCGCTGTATTTGCCAGCAAAGGGATGCCGCCCCATGAAAAGAAGGTGAAAGCAAATTAGGGCTAGCCCAAAATTATCGTGATTTTGACTTCGGGTAATTCCTCTAAAGGCACGGGACTGTAATTCTGGAGGCGTGAACTGAGGAACACCAACTTCACAGAAGAAGATCTTCTGATTTGAGGCAATCTGAAAAGAATCACAATCGATCAACCTACAAGTTGTATCGTTTGCAACTAAGATATTGCCCTGGTTAACATCCCCAATTACATGACCATGATTGTGAATAATTTCAAAAACATTAGCAACATTACGAGCCGCATGAATGAGAAACGCCCAATCTGCTTTGGGAAAATCTCGTTTTCGATGGGCAGGACCATAGAGGTGATGAATTTCACGATAGTTCTCAACTTTAGGCATGACCAATCCCTTGACAACGCCATTGGGTCGATCGCGCAATGTATTTGTGGGCCAAGCTGCAACTGATACAAGTTGTGGGGTTGTTGCCTTCACCATCGCATTGAGTTTAGCAATTTGTTCAGCACTAATCGGCTTGTGATAAAGCTTTGCAACTTGGTTCGGGAGATTTTGAATTTCGTAGACTGCGCCCTCACCACCGCTACCAAGCTGATTGCCCAGTCTGATGGGATTGCCTCGATCGTCGTAAAGTTGGAGAGCAATCGTCATAGCGATGGTTCCATCTAGAGAGAAACGATGTTTTCAGAACCTTGCATTGAATCAATCAAGCGACAAGCAAGAACCAGCGTTTTATCATCGTCCGTTCGCTCATTCATTCGCTTACTATTCAAAAATGCCTCAAGACCAGCATTTAATTGAGGCAAGGACGATTTAGAAGCTGCTTGAAGATCTTCAAAGAGTGGATAAAAAAAGCGAGCGTGAGCCGTTTTTGAATCATATTTTAATGCGAGTCCTTGGATTCCATCAGTGAATAGGGCAATCTCCGTGACTGCTTCTGCAATGGAGCTAAACTGTAGATGGTTAACAGCCGCTTTGTCTGTAACAAAGTGGGTCATATTTGCATACTCACCTGATTGTGGCCAAAAAACAGGCTGGTAGTTGCCACCAGAGTTGAGTACGATAGCACCATCTCCCAATTGCAGAAATGCCGCTGATTCCTTTCCTACGATCGCTAAAAGGAGTGTTGCGGCAAATTCTCTCTCTGATCGTTCTTGAGCCTTCGCAAGTCGCTTAATGAATACAGCTACATAGCGCAACAGAAATCGACCATATTGCGGAGTCATTCGATCGAGTGTCCAACCCTGAGCAAACAAGCGCGTAAACTTCTCGATCAGAACCTGACAAATTGTTTGCGACCCTTCATGAGAGAAGGCAGCACTGCCCGCCCCATCTGAAGCAACCAGTACTAGAAATTCCTCGCCGGATGGAGTGCAGAACTGCTCATATCGACAGGCATCCTGACAGGGTTGGCTTGATTCAATATGAGAAGTTCCCTGTACTGATGCCCCAGCAAATCGCCACTGGCTCATACCGATGCCCACCCATCAGGTGTAGCTGGATTTTCAAGAGGAACCTCTGTTCCCGGTACTGAGCGAGAAACAGATTTCATTGAGCGAGAGATCCATATGAATAAATCGCGAAATCTCAACTCTTTAAGCATGAGCGGTTTGCCTGGAGAAATTTGCTCCAAAATGTCCATTCTCGCGCCTTCAACTCCAACTGCAAAAAAGGCGAAGGACTTTTTTGCCTGACCTTCTGCTATGAGTCTTGCTGAATTCTGCCACTGATCCGTTGGACCACCATCTGTAATCAGAAACACCCAGGGGCGAAACATAGAAATCCCATTACTCTGGTAGTCCTCTTTACGCTGTTTAAGTAACCGCAAAGCAGTTTCAATTGCAGAACCAATGGGCGTGTCTCCGTTGGCTTCCAGAATAGGTGGATAGAAATGCTCAATGGACTGAAACTCCGTTGCCACTTGGACAGGTCCAAATGTAATGATGCAAACTTCCACCCGCTTTGCTGCTAGTGGGTCTGCCACGACTTCATCCTTGAATGTAACTAACCCGTTATTGAGTTCTTGAATTGGCTTACCTTGCATTGACCCTGATGTGTCCAGCAAAAGTATACATGGACACCGAGGCTCTGGATTTTCCGCAAATTCTGCACCACCAAAGGGAACTTGTTCTGAAGAATTAAAGGGGGTGTCGTACATAGCGATCGCACTTAGGAGAACAGGTATCAGCGCTTATACTAATTAAAATTTATTCTAGCGATCTTTTCATTTCTGCAAAGCCCTCCTCCAAATTATTGAGCTGCGTTTCGGAATTACTTTATATTTAATCTAATTCAGCAC
>JADEXW010000112.1 GCA_015206935.1 Pseudanabaenaceae cyanobacterium LEGE 13415
GTAATATTCTGCAAACCGATCCCGAATCCAATCCCAATCGCACCTGCAAAGACCGCAAGAGAACTCAGGTTGATTCCACTCGTTTCAACAACGATGAATAACCCAATCACAGTAATCACATAGCTCGCGATCGTAGAAAGAGATTCACGAGTCCCAACATTCAGCCCAAATCCTGGAAACACGCGCTGTTTCAGCAATTGTTTCGTGAGATTCGCAATAATCGAAACAATCACGACTTGGATCAGAATCTCGACCACAGAGCCGATCGAGAATTGCTTTCCACCAAAAGTAAACAGGTTGGTTGAAAAGAACTCCGACAACTCTCCGGACAAGCCTCGAACAATGATCCCATTGAAGAGTTCTTGCAATTCCATAAATCCAAGCGATACGAGACTCCAACCAGACCTTACCCTTCTATAAACACCAAACGTTTCCATCTGAGGAAAGATTTCGCCGATTCAGCGTCTCAAGACTTGATTCACCCACTGCATCACCCAGGAAAAGAGTGCCACAATTGCACCTGCCATAACTGCAAGAATGACCACTGATGCGATCGAGCCAACCACGACTAACAATCCATCCGCTTCGATCAATCCCAAACTAATCGTGACAATTGCTAGCGCTGGTAAAAAATTCCCGAATGGAATCGGCAGCATAATCACCACAGCAAGCACCACAAATAGCAATCCTAACCAGCGCTCTACGAGTGGAGTGGTTGCAAACCGCCAACGCGGACGAATCACTTTTTCAAATCGATGAAGATACCGCAAAATCTGTCTCACAATTTTCTCAAAGTTCTTACGCTTGAATGCTCGATTCGATAACCATTTCGGAATTCGAGGTGAAGAATATCCAAGCAGAAGTTGTACTGAGAAAATGAATAACGGAGTTCCTATAATTGCAGACACCCCTGCGATCGGTAACGGTAATGCTTCCGGTAATGCACAAATCAGCAGTGTTGGGCCAAATGCGCGACTTCCTAAACTCTGAATCAATTCTCCTAAGCGAATCGTCTCTCCAGAATGTTGCTGCAATAAGTTCTGCAACAGTTCTGAGGTATGTAAATTAGAGGCGCTTTGAGGTTCGTCTTGTTCAGTCATAATTGGCATTCTCGATCGCAGTTCGTAAACTTCGGCTCACTCCAAAGACAGATTCTTGTCTGATGAAGCGATTTGTCTTTGTCTTACCGAATTCTTAGTGTCCACAAAGTCATTCCGCAATCTACGATCGCATTACATCAGTTCGATGAATTAGCCCAACACATCAATGATTGTCGTTTCTGCCGTAAAATTCGGGTAGAGACGCGATTAGAAGCTTTGCTGCACTTCGTGTGCGCGTCTCTACAACATCGGGTCAACACATATAGCAATTCGGCTTGAGTTGTAAGATTCGGGAACGCCCCCAAACCCCCAATTCTGGGGGCTAAGAGTCTTGTCCCCCCAAGCTTGGGGGTTAGGGGGCTTTAGCCAATTGCAACGAAGCGAAATGCTCCATCGAATTCACGACTGATTTAGGATTGCTATAGATCAGTCGCAAGCGTTTTTGAAATTGGTGTTACCGACTAATCGTACATTCACGATCGCACACTTGACCTTACTGCGGATTCACCTTCCCGATCGTTTTCAGCTTACCATCCGGTCCCACTGTCCAAACATCATAACTACCAATCACATCACCCGCCGTATCAATATCAACATTGCCGCTTGCACCTTGATAGTTAATTTTTTTGCCCTGTCGCAGCAGCTCCAAGCCCTTACACACATCAGAAACCTCTTCCCCAGGCGGATTCGTCACTTCCCGCAGATTGTTCTTAATTGCTTCGCCTGTATTCGACTTTGCAGATTGTGCAGCTAACACCAAAATTGCCGCCGCATCCCAAGCATGAGGCGCGTAAGCTGCTAAAGGACGTTTCTGCTTTTCTTCCCACAGTTTGGTAAAGGCTGCTAATCCAGTTCCGCTCGCTCCCGGAACAGTTCCCAGCGCCCCTGCAAGAATCGATTGTCCATTCTGTCCCTTACCTACTTTGTCTACAAAGTCCTGGGAGTAAACCCCATCAGTAAGCAGAAATTGAGAATTTTGGCTTCGTCCTTGCTCATAAGCCGATTTTACAATCAAGCTTCCCGTATCTGCGTACAAGACGGCTGCAACCGCTTGTGGATTGCCTGTAAATGCTGCCGCCGCCTCGGTTTGAAACGTGGTTGCCTTCGGATCGTAGCGCGTTGGTTTCGCCTCGTTCGTTATCGTGCCGCCGAGTGCCTTAAATGCTTTAACAAACTCTCGCTCAAAGCCAACACCATAATCATTGTTAATCACGATCGTGCCTGCGGTTTTCAAGTTGCGCTCACTTGCTAATTTTGCTAGAGCTTGTGCCTGATAGGTATCAGGTGGAGCCGTTCTTGCCCAGTAGCCTTGAAACTTACCTTCTTTCGCCTGTTGCGTAAACACCGGACTGGTACTTCCGGGCGAAATTAGCACCACTTTGTTGCGAACTGCGATCGGTAACGCTGCGGTGGAAACACTACTTGCAAATGATCCAACTACGCCTGCAACTCGTTCCCGCTCTGCCAGTCGGGTCATCCCTTCTGCACCCGCCGCTGGATCAGTTTGATCATCGACTGCAACGAGGGTAACAGGCTGACCATTCACCCCACCGCATTGATTCACGGCTTCAACTAGCAAGGGAACGGCTGCGGTCATTTGTTGACCCACAGAGGCGAGGTCTCCGGTTGAAGGCAGGAGTGATCCAATCTTTAAGCCTCCTGGATTTGCGGCAGGAGAAGCATTTCCAGCGGGGGATGCAGTTCCGCCTTGTCCGGAGGGTGGAGCAGCTTCTTGACAAGCAGCAGCTAACAGTCCAACGGTGAAAGTTACGACTGCGAGAGAGAAAGCTCGTCCGATTTTCAGACGAGTCGGGGAAGCTTGGGTACGCATGAACGGTCAACTCCTTTTAGATCGAGAAATCCGAGTGATAGTAAGAGCAGATTGTAAACCCAAGACTTCCGTTTTTTGCATTATTTAGCAAAGTTTGTAGATTGTTCGAGCAACCACCAGAGGTCGCCCTGCGGATTAATCAGTCTCGCTGGATAGGTCATTTCGTCGGCTTCGTCCGCAAAGATTTGTGTCAGAGCATGGTATTTATTTGCACCTGCAACCATGAAAATGACACGGTGAGCAGCATTGATAAAAGGTGCGGTGAAGGTAATGCGAGGATTTCCATCTTTGTTTCCGACTGTAATTAAGCGATCGCGAATTTTCAAAGCGTCCGTATGCGGAAATAGGGATGCCGTATGAGCATCATCGCCAATTCCCAATAAAATCACATCAAAAGCAGGAAATTCTCCAGGCTGTGAGTTGAAGAAAGATTGCAATTCGGCTTCGTGTTTTTGAGCAGCGATCGCGGGATCATTCTCACTCGTCGGCATCGGATGAATGTTTTCAGCGGGAATCGGAACGCGATCGAGCCAAGCGAGTCGAGCCATTCGCTGATTACTATCGGGATGATCCGCAGGAACATAGCGCTCATCGCCCCAGAAAACATGCAATTTATCCCAAGGAAATTCTTGCTGTGCAAGTTTTTCATACAGCGGTTTTGGAGTGCTACCGCCAGCCAGTGCGATCGTCGCAATATTACGAGATGCGATCGCTGCGTTCAGTTTTTCTAACACCAATTCGAGAGCGCGATCGACCAGCGTAGGCAGATCAGAAAGAATTTCAATGTGTGGATTCATAAGACAGCTATCATTCTTCTTCGTCAGAATAAAGGAAGAATTCTGAAATCTCTGCTCTCTTTAGACCGATGTAAGAAATTAACTTCTAACATCTCCAAAACGATAGCAATCCGATTTGAGTTGTAACATCTGGAAAAGCCCCCAACCCCCAATTCTCTACCATGTACACACAAGTCGTTGTTCGCTTCGGTTTAGTCGGCTAATGCCCCCTAAATCCCCCAATGAACTGGCATTGCTTCAATTTGACACTGAATTGATGTCCAACCTAAGTCGATTGCTTCTATTCCCGATCGAGCTTGACCACTCGTATACGCTTGAGCAATCAGAGAACTATCCGAAATCGATTTATCTTTTGGAATAAATCCACCTGTCCAATCCTGAGTTTGCAGCTTCCAAGAGACTCTAAGCTTCTTCTGCGGTTGAATCGTCGATCGAGATTTTTTAAGCTCAGAAGGTTTCAAAACACTGTGCCACATCACTAAGGCACAGTTCCCAGTGCCATAATTCAACATTCGTACTAAAGTTGCTAGCAGTGAAGTTTGATAAAGATTAGAAAGCGATCGACCTGTTCTCCTCTATCCAATGGTTAGTCAACCCAGTTTGTAATATTTAAACCAGGAAATTGTCGAAAGTGGCGCGTATTACGAGTAACCAGCGTTGCTCGATTTGCAAGCGCGATACTAGCAATCAGTAAATCGGCACTCCGCAATTTTTCTCAAATTGCGGAGTGCAACAAGACGATCAAAATGTTCTACGGCTGCCTCATTGAATGGAACAACTAATATTTGAGACAATAGATTTTCAGTTTGTGAAAAAAGATCTTGAGCGCGAAGTAAATCTACACCCGTTGTCGCTTTAAGAACGTAGTCAATTCTTCCACGAAGCATTTCTATTTTTGTTACTATCGTCGTTCCCGTGTCCGGATCATTCGCTGTTCTAAATCGCTCTGCAACATTAGAATTGCCTGCATAGAGATAGGTTAGCGTGTCTGTATCCAACAAGTACATCTAAGCGTCTTGCTCCTCATCCACTTCTGGACGACCTCGATCGCGATAAATTGACTCTCCGAGTTCAGCGAGCGTTTCATCACTCGCAAGCGCTCCAATTTGCTGATGAAGTGCAGCATAGCTATTCGGGACGCGCAACCAATCTTCGATCGCAGTTTTGAGAAAGCGCCATTCATTTTCGATTTTTCGCCCTGGTAAATTTCCTTGTACTGCTTGACGTTCGACGACTTCTGGCGGTAAACGCAAATAAGCAGAAACTTCTTCTAGTGTCAGGACTTCAGTTGAAGTCGCAATAACCATAAACTTATATAGGTAATGATAGTAGAATTTTAGCTGTTTTAGAGAAATGCGATCGACCTAAAAAACAAACGAATTCTTATTGATTGTGCCTTTCCTCGAAAGTTCAATATCTACCCGCGACCTCGATTATTTTTTGCTCTTGGTCTGTTTAGTATAGAGGTAGCGGGGATTTCAGAGGATTGAGTTAATTCCTGATCATTATCTGATCGATTTGCCTCATCTAAAGAAGATTGCTCATCTTGCGACTGTGCAACATCACCCGTTGAATTCTCCTCAACTTGAGATTCTTCAGTCGTTGCTTCTTGACTTGCTAATAATCCCGCATATTTAATTCTCTCTAATCCCATTTGGAATCCCATATAGTCATAAATGGCTTCGTTCATATCAATATCAAGCTTGTAGTCACGACGCAGGTTTTGAATTCCACCTTTAATTGCTTCTATTTCTCTAATCGATTCATTCTCTATGTTGCTTTCTAGAATTGCTTCAATCTCATCTAGCAAGATAATTCCCTCCTCACGTCGAGCAGAAATGGGATGGAGAGCATTGAAATTCTTCTTCAAACGTTCTATCTTCTGAGACAATCTTTCATCTGTTAGCCGTTGTTGAGCGCGACGCTGCATAATATTTAGCTTTCTAAACAGCACCCTAAAATTCTGTTCAAAAACCTTGAGAGCATTAGATTGATAGTCCTGTAAGTCTTGCTTGCTTGACCACTCATTAATGACTTGAATGACATTGCGAGCAAAGCCAACTTTATTAATTTTCAAATTTTTCTCAGGAATCTCTGAAAGCGCCAGTTGTATTGCATCAAGAACAGTTCGACCAGGAAGCCCTCCTGAAATTAGTTCCTCTGACAAAAAGGAAAGCTCTGCTTCGTTTAATTGAAGAAACTCGTGTAAATAGAGTCTTGTTGCTTGCACACAAATCGGCAGAGGAATAATATCCTCTATCTCAATATCTTCCGTTACATTATCAAGTACGAGATGAAATTCTTTTTTCAGGTCGCCAAGTTGAAGAATAAATTGCTCTTTTAGCAAAGGTCTTCTATGTTGTCCGCCTTTTCCTAATAACTGTTTTCGTGCATCGTTGCCGCTCACGTCGCTATCCAGAAGAACAATTACTGCTGGCTGTTCTACATCTCGTCCACGCGCTAAGTAAACCAAATATGGGATATGTGAGGCTGAACCTGAAGGCACGATCGTAATTTGATTCAAGTCTAAGGTCTCTAGGTTGGGAGCGCCGCTTGCTCGTAGGTAAGATGTAGCGCCAGCAACAAGAATTTGGTCAGAGAGTCCTTCAACCATTAGATTGCAGTTGCCAATAAAAGTTGTTTCACCAACGTAAGCGCCAATAGAAGATCTTAAAGGCTCATAATGGTTTTTGGCGGCATCCTTAACGACTCGTGTTCCTTCGTCTTCATTTCCTTTCTTCAACACTCGAATTCGTTCAGCGTGATTCTTGTCGATCAGGAAAGGGGAGTGTGTTACGTAGACTACTTGAATGGGATGAGTTAAGTGAGACCCCACTTCAGGATTTGCAAATAAATCGAAAATCTTCAGGAGATCTTGTTGTGCTTGACTAGATAAATACGCATCTGGTTCATCCATTACTAAAATTTCAGACTTGCTCGAATGAGATTCATGAGAACGGTATTGAATGTAGTAACTAAGAAAATATCGTAACCCTTGACTTCTCTCATCAAAAGAATATTCGGTTCCAGTTCTATCAGTTATGGTAAACACTAAATCGTAGTCTCTTGCCATAACCTTTAGACAAAAATTTCGGTCTTGAACCCAATAGTTAGGAAAGTTTAGATTAATAGATAGCTGTCGATTAATTTTCTCGATAATACCATTTGCATAACCTTGCGTTCCGTCCTTGACCGCATTTGCTAAATCGAGTAAAGCACTGGTATCAACTTGAGCAATTTTACAAATTAGTTTGTACGCCAGATCAAATTCTTTCTCTCTTCTCTGCTTCTCTTTCTCGCTGAAGGTTACTTCATCTACGGCTGAAATAATTGATTTAAGCGATTCAACTGCTTCGCGGTCAATCTCTTCTCTATCCCCTCCCCCCCAAAGATAGCGAACTTTAGTGATTAACCCTGGATTATCACTGAATACATCTAGCGCATCTACAATTTTACTTCTCTGTTCTCGATCCAAAAGCTCAAATCTTCTACCACCTAGATAGTCTTCCTGTCCCAATTCAACCAATTTCTTGATCGGCACACTTGAAGGAAGTGCAACATTGGATTCGATCTTTAGGATTGCAGGTAGTAATGCTTGCAATTCAATAGACTGTTCTTCTCCAATCCTGTATGGTCTGTAATCCCCCTTTTCAGGCAGATAGATGGTTAGTCTGTCGATGTTGCTCCGAAACATGAAGAAACGCTCGAAAGTAACGTTTTCAGGAACTTCTATAATTTTTCTTATGCTTGCCTCTTCTAGCTTAGAGAGGTTTGCCCATTCAGTTCCGAAATCAGGATACTTTAGTTCATTTTGTTTGACTGTGAAGAAAGGCGAATATCGACAGAAATCGCTTCGCTCAATCTTTCTGCCAGTTATAGCCTTTTCAATAGCACTCAACAAATGAGATTTTCCAGATTCATTTGCGCCAACGATTGTTGTAATTCTGTTCTCAAGCGGCACTTCAATATATGGATAAAAACCTTCACCTACTCTCTCCCAAGCTTTAGGTTTTACTCTATTATCATTCTTTCTTAAGAAGTCATCGTTGAAGGACTTGTAGAAGCGAATGAAAACAGTTTTAAGGTACATAGGTTGAGTAGTTTATTCGTACTCCATTATTTATACCAGCAATTTTATCCACATGCAATTATTTGATTGCATCCTAGAAACATCGTTCTGAGTATAGGATCTCTACAAGAGTATGAAACCATTGTAGGAAGTTCATTCCTGATCGACAATGTTTGAAAGCTTTCTCCCGTCCGAAGTCGCTCAACTCACTGAAGAAACCTCGATCGCACTTGCGCGTCAAATTCGTCGATCGACCATTCCAACCTCGCTCAGTCTTGAACCGATCGAAACCGCATACGTGCATCAAGGAACAGGCGGCACTCCGATTCTTTTACTTCACGGCTTCGATAGTTCAGTCTTTGAATTCCGGCGATTGTTACCCAAGCTTGCAGAGCATCATGAGACTTGGATAGTTGATCTCCTTGGGTTTGGATTTACCGATCGACCTAAAAACATTTCTTTTAGTCCCGAAGCGATCAAAACGCATCTCTATGATTTTTGGAAAGAGAAGATCGCTCATCCTGTAATTTTAGTCGGGGCATCAATGGGAGGGGCAGCCGCGATCGATTTCGCCCTTTCACACCCTGATGCAGTGGCAAAGCTGGTTTTACTCGATAGTGCAGGATTTGCAGCGGGACCTGCGATCGGCAAATTTCTAATCCCCCCTCTGGGCTATCTTGCAACTGAGTTTCTCAGAAAACCGAATGTTCGTAGAAGTGTGAGTCTCAAAGCATACTTTGATTCGAGCTTTGTGACTGAAGATGCTGAACTTTGTGCTGCTTTACATCTAAAGCTTTCTCGATGGAATGAAGCTTTGATTGCATTTACCAAAAGTGGTGGTTATAACTTTTTGAGCGATCGCATTTCTAAAATTAATTGCCCTACATTAATTCTCTGGGGAGATTTCGATCAAATCCTTGGAACGAAGGACGCGAAACGATTTGAAAATGCGATCGCCAACAGCAAATTAATCTGGATCAAACAATGTGGGCACGTTCCCCATCTCGAAAAACCAGAACTCACCGCAAACTATATTCTCGAATTTTCTCACCTCTAAAAAAGTGACAACTCGATCGCCAAAACGGTCACAAAATTGCAATCAACTGCTATCTTTAGTTGGAAACAACTATCGACAAAAAAATACATGGGAGTCACGTATCGGCGGATTCTGCTGAAACTTAGCGGCGAAGCTCTAATGGGAGAGCTATCGTATGGGATCGATCCTGCCGTCGTTCATGGCATTGCTGAAGAAGTGGCAGAATTAGTCCAAGAAGGAATTCAAGTCGCGATCGTCGTTGGCGGTGGAAATATTTTCCGGGGAATGAAGGGTGCAGCCGCAGGCATGGAACGCGCCACCGCAGACTATATCGGCATGATTGCCACGGTTATGAACGCCATGACGCTGCAAGATGCCCTAGAGCAGATCGGCATCCAAACTAGAGTCCAAACCGCGATCGCAATGCAAGAAGTGGCGGAACCGTATATCCGCCGTCGCGCAATTCGACATTTGGAGAAAGGCAGAGTCGTCGTTTTCGGTGCGGGTTCAGGGAATCCGTTCTTTACCACCGACACGACCGCTGCTTTAAGAGCCGCAGAGATCAATGCAGAAGTTCTGTTTAAAGCTACAAAAGTAGATGGGGTATACGATTCTGATCCGAAGAAAAATCCAGACGCGAAACGTTACCAGAGTTTAACTTACTCGCACGTTTTAACTCAGGATTTGCAGGTGATGGACAGCACAGCGATCGCATTGTGCAAAGATAACAATATCCCCATTATCGTATTTGACTTGTCTGTGCGCGGAAATGTTAAGCGGGCAGTCACAGGAGAATCTATCGGAACCATTGTCGGAGGTTTTTGTGAAGTTTGCTGATGTTGAAGACCACATGAAAAAGGCGATCGATGCCGTTCGTCGGGATTTTAATACCATCCGAACGGGTCGCGCGAATTCGAGTCTACTCGACAAAATCACCGTTGAATATTACGGCACAGAAACGCCGCTCAAACAGTTGGCAAATATTTCCACGCCAGATTCAACGACGATTCAAATTCAACCCTACGATCGCAGCGCAATGAACTCGATCGAGAAGGCGATTTCGCTGTCTGATATCGGTTTAACGCCGAATAATGACGGTCAGTCAATTCGGTTGAATATTCCACCGCTGACCAGCGATCGACGTAAGGAATTGGTTAAATTGGCAGCGAAATACGCAGAAGCGGGAAAGGTTTCGATCCGGAATATTCGACGCGATGGAGTCGATGCGGTGAAGAAACAGGAGAAAGATAAGGAAATTTCTGAAGACCAATCTCGTGATACTCAGGAGAAAATTCAGAAGTTGACGGATAAATATATTGCTGAAGTCGAGAAGGTTTTGGCGGAGAAAGAAAAGGACATTATGACGGTCTAATTTATCGGGCTTTTCGCTTCGTTGTTGGCGGATTGTGCCCCCTAAATCCCCATTCTGGGAGACTTTAAGCGAGAAGGATTTCTCGAATTGTAGAACGCTTTCCACCTTCAAAGTCCCCGAAATTTGGGGGATTTAGGGGGCATTAGCCGATTCAACCGCAGCGAAAGCAACTTGTGTCTATACGGTAGAACTGGATTGAGAGAACAGCGATCGCACCATTCACGATCGCTTTTTCTTTTAATTCACTTGAGATACGGAACCTTTCAAGTTGCCCGTTCTCACCAATTCCGCCCAAAGCTGAGTGAGCTGTGGATCATTCGGTTTTGCTTGCTGTAAACGCAAATACGCATCAACCGCTTCGTACCAATATCCCGCTTTTGCAATTAATCGAATTTGCTCTGTCAGCGTTGCTTGATTCAATTGCTGCTGAAGGGCTGAATCAATCGATTGTTGTTGAATCCATCCACCTGTGATCCAATCATGCGTTCGTTCATTCGGATCACATACAAGTGCAACTGTCCAATAATAAGGCTGATTTTGATTCAACGCTGGAGCCGAAGACGGAAGCTCGATTGGGACATAACCTGTTCGATTGTTGATCTCGATCGTGGTTTGATAAATGCCTTTCCGATCCTGGTCAAACATGCTGAATTCAAGGGTTTGCGCTTGTGTAGGTGGCAGATATACCCAAACTGTCGGACGATTGTGCCTGGTCAGTCCTACCGATTGACGAGATGCGATCGCGGTGAAGGGCGTAGCAGATTGAACACAAGCGCGACTTATTGGACGACTCCCACCACTGGTTGTGGTTTGAGGAGCTGGCAATCCCGGAGGTGGTTCGATCAATTGTGCCGAGACTGGTTTCGTCAAATGAAGTGTGCTTAAAGCAACAATCATCGAACCCGTGAGTAATGATGTGAAACTGAGCAACTTCGGAGCTTGCATGATACTTGAAGGGAGCTATGGTGAGCGTACTTAGTGTATTTTGTTTCTCAAATAAAAGAGATAAAGCTTTGATAAAACTTGCGCCTATTGCCAATTGCCAACCAGAACAAAAGATGCCCAATAAAATGGATGATCATATTTTTTTTGGCTCAGTAAGTTGAGTTGAGCTTGTCTAAGTGCTTGCGATCGCGAAACTTTTCCAGAGGTAAACTGCTGTCTCTT
>JADEXW010000613.1 GCA_015206935.1 Pseudanabaenaceae cyanobacterium LEGE 13415
AATTATCATTGGGTGTCACTGGGACAAGCTGACCATTCGTTGATTTGCGGAGACGAACTTGAACAGGTTGCGCTTGTCCCTGAACTAAGGCGAGCGGATAAACTTTGCACTGATCCCACGTTTGTACAAATGTTCCAAACCCGATCGTCCCTGCTTCGGATTGTTGACTCGATCGAGTATCGGGATCAATCGCTCTCAAAGTATCGATCGTTGATCGCTGTGGGATTTGTTGAAATTGGGCAATTAGTGTTTGATCATTGTTGAAGACTTTCTGCTGAAAGAGTTGTAGTGCTTCTGGTTCTATCGGTCGATACGGTTTGATCGCAAGATCAGGTAGGTTTGAATTAATATCACGCCATCGAGTCACTTGCCCAGTAAAGATTCTTCGCAAGTCATCTACGCTAATCTTACCTTCTAGAGCATTGGGAAGATTTTGCGCTTTAAACACCGGAACGAATACGAGTAAACCATCATAAGCAACGGTAACGCGATCGATGGTATCCGGGAGTGGAGTCACATCATTAATCACTGCAAAATTCACTTGATTATTCGCGATCGCATCTACAACAGAAGCTTGAGGTAACGATGTGAAATTGAACTGAGCCGCGATTGTTTTACGGGGCTGAGTGAGCAAATCTCTGACTGAAAGATTGTTAATTGGTCTTTTATTTAACACATCTACCCAAGTACTACCACTGGTATAAGGATAAGTTCCAGGTTCAACGCGATTCACATCATCAAAGGTCGGAACTAAGCTTTCAAAAGCAGCAAAATTCTGCTGATGAATTGGAGTGGAATGAAGCCTTGTAAACCAAAGAATCGCACCTAATCCTAATAGCAACAACAATCCAATAATCCAAAAGAGCCGCCGTTTTCTGAGCTTGCGAGGCGGAGCAGTAGTAGATTTTGGAGATGCTTCGATCGGACTTGTTTCAGGACTCGGTAACTGTAACAATCGTTGACGTGCCGCTTCAGCCGTGACAGAGGGAGAATCTAGCCCAATTAACTGAAGCAGAAATTCTTTCAAGGGTGGATCGCTGTCCGACCAGTTTTGATCATTGCGTGGGTCAAGTGGTTCACCTTTCGCATCCGTCGATCGACCTGCCCAAGCATAAAATCCTAGATAGCCAAGCGCAACTAAATCTTGCATTGGAGTAGAAGTTGCGAAAGTTGCTGGAGACGGGACAAAGAGCTTCTCCCAAATCGATAAAGCACCTACATAGATATAGAAATTTTCAGCAACTAGCAAACTTTCCAAGGTTAAGTTGCCATGAGCAAATCCGGTTTTAGCCTGTCCAGAAGGAAGCTGAAGTTTTTGAGCGTGGAGAAACTGCAACGTTTGTAGCACTTGACTCAACAGCGATCGTACTTGTATCGATGACAGCGCCCCATTTTGCTTGAGAAATTGCTCTAAGGTTGGCGAAACTGCAACTTTTCCAGCACTAATCAAATAACACCGATTACTCTTATCATCCGCGATCGCTTCAAGCGGAAACACTAGGCGAAAATCTCGCCCTTCTGTCTCATTCCAACTTACTTTTGCAACCCAAGTAAAAGTTGCCTTTCGCTGTTGTGCTTCTTGAGCATTAAAGGCACGATCGGGCAATACATATTCTGTGATCACCACTCGCTGTCCGTCATTGATCCGAATCCCTTTGTATAATCGCCCCATTCCTTGCGATCGCACAAATCCAACGATGCGATAAGTTCCCCGTTCACCGACAATTTCGGATTGTTCAGATAAGGCTGCCGGAAAGCCACATTCCAAGCAAAACTTAGCATTCGGAAATTGCTGTGCCGTCTGATGCGGATGATCACATCGTAACGGCGCATTGTAGAGACAGCGATCGTAGGTAGAGGAAAAAGGATCAGCAGACATAGGAGTGATGATTAAGGTTGAACTAATCCCCGCTTCATTGCTTCCACGATCGCATGAGTTCGATTCGTGACCTGCAATTTTTGAAAGATAACTGTTAAATTTGCTTTCACCGTTGCAACTGAAACGTGCAGTTGTTGTGCAATTTGCTCATTCGATGCTCCACGCACAAGCCAACATAGAACTTCAATTTCTCGATGAGAAAGCTCACAGTCATTGTATTGATCTGGAATTCCAGCCACTTGAGCCGATTGGAACTGCCGAAAAAAGCTAGTAGCAGCTTCACGCGGTAGATAAATTTCGCCCTTTAAAACGGTTGTAATCGCTTCCCAGAGTTGTTGTGTGACTTGCGGCTTAAACACATACCCTAGTGCGCCCGCTTGCATTGCTTGATAAATCCAGTGGTCTTCTTGATGCCCTGATAAAACGAGCGGTTTTACTGCGATCGACTGTTCCCGCATCTGTCGCAACACACTCATCCCATCGCTTTTTCCCAGTTCCATGTCCAGCAGCATTAAGTCCGGTTGTCGCTGCATGAGAAGAGATAAAGCAGTTTCGACATTGCTTGCCTCACCAATCACCTTAATCTCACCGCCTTGGGATTGATAGAACTCTAAAAGCGATCGTAATCCCGATCGAAATCGTTGATCATCATCGACTAAGAGAATTGAGAGTTGCTTTGATCCGGTTCGAGTCACCATTGTTTATGCTCCGATCAACTCATTACAGAAACAGAGCGCGGCAGAATCAGCGAAAATTCTGCTCCTTTCGCTAAGTTCCTTGCCCACAAATTTCCTCGATGATCCTGAACTACTTTTTGCGCGATCGCGAGTCCAAGTCCAGTTCCGCCGGGACGACGTGAGTAAAATGGTACAAACAATCGCTGTAAATCTTCCGAAGATAGTCCCGTTCCTTGATCTGCGATCGTCATTACGACTTCGTGGCGAAATACTTGCAAATTAAATCGAATGGTTCCATTGATCGGGCTGAAGTGAATAGCATTGTTGATTAAATTATCGAAAACTTGCTTGATCTGTAAGCGATCGACCATCATCCGCACTGAAGTTTTTGGATAGATGATTTGTAGACGTTTCTCATCGATCCAAGGCTGAAATCGCTCCTTACTCTCGATCAAGAGTTCGCATAGATCTTGTTCGCTCAAGCGGAGTGAGCCACTACTACACACCATGAGTTCGGTTAATTGTCGATCGAGATCTTGAATTGTTTCTTGAATAATCGTTGCTTGTTCTCGTAGCGGTTTTTCAGTGACTTTGTGATGAATATTTTCAGCATATAAGCTAATTAAACTCAGCGGTTGTCGGAGTTGATGCCCGACTCTTTGCAAAATTTGCTCTAGAAATTGAAGTTTCTGACGCTGTTGGGACTGTTCCAAGCAATGTTCTAGATATTCATTCAGCATCAGTGCTGTTTTCTGGATCAATTGCTGGGCGATCGGGGAAAGCACTCTCTCTCCAATTACTAGCAAATAGTGACACTGTTGTTGATAGTAGCTATAGGGACAAAAATACAATACTGTTTCCAGTGAGTCATCAAGCCGCATCGGATTGATTGTAAAAGCAACCGGAAATTCAGTGAGCCACTCCTCTTGATGGACTTTTTCCAAGATCTGAGC
>JADEXW010000614.1 GCA_015206935.1 Pseudanabaenaceae cyanobacterium LEGE 13415
CAATGACACCTAACTTTTAACGATTGTGATCCAGATTGTGATCCAATATTTGGAAGCTAAATTTTCACACGCTGAAACGCTCAATATGATTGACTTTTGAAATACCAGAGGCGCTGATTTGTAATCAGCCGGTCGCAAGTTCGAGTCTTGTCACCAGCTTTCAACAAAATTAAGCATTTCACGCTCCCGGTAAGGCTTCTAGCCCTTGCTGGGAGTCACTTTTTCAATCACCCCAAATTTTGCGTTGGTGATTTTTGGGTCGAATTAGAAGGCTTTGAATCGTATTTGGGGGTAAATTTGGGGGTAAATTTTCCCAGGATTAGCAGTACTATCAATGGAACGCCTGATCGCCACACGGAGGTGTCCTAAGATGTATTCCAGAAATAACCGCAACCGCTCAAAAGTTGGTTCTGTTCAAATCAAGATCTCAAACAATCGCCTGCAACTGGTCTTTCGTCACGGTGGGAAGCGGCATTACATTTCAACAGGCTTTGCTGATACACCCTTAAACCGTAAGCTTGTTCAGGAGAAAGCGTTTCAAATTCAACGCGACATCGAATACGGCGAGTTCGACCCATCCTATGAACGGTACAAGCTGCAATCCGCGTTGACTACGGTTGATCCAGTGGATTCAATCCCTGATCCAACTCCGACCCTAGCTGAGTTGTGGACAAAGTATGTTGAGATTCGTCAGGTGGGAAAATCACCCTCGACCCTGCGAATGTACGATTGGATCGCGAATCACATCTCTCGCTGTCCCCATGAGTTGGCAACAGAGTCACAAGCTATTTTTGATTGGCTGACCACTCACGTTCCGGCTGATTCCGCCAAGCGTTTACTAACGCAATTTTCATCCTGTTGTCGATGGGCAAAAAGATCCGGGTTGATCGACATAAATCCATTTGATGGAATGGCATCAGAAATCAAGCTGAATGAGAAGGACGATGAGGATGTTGATCCATTTACGAGAGAGGAACGCGATCGCATTATTGCTACCTTCCAAGCAAATCGCTATTACAAATACTATGCTCCGCTCGTCAAATTTCTCTTTCAAACTGGATGCCGCCCCTCTGAAGCATTAGCACTCCAATGGAAGCACATAAATCCATCCTTCATTCAATTCGAGCAAGCTGTTGTTTACGCAGGCAGACGTGGCAACGTACTCAAGAAGGGATTGAAAACGCAGGAAAAACGCAAATTTCCGATTAATGCTCAATTAGCCGAACTCTTGCAGTCAATCAAACCTGTCAAAGCTGATCCTGATGCGCTTGTATTTCCAAGCCGCAAGGATAAAATCATCGATTGGCACAACTTCTCGAATCGTGCTTGGAAGATTGTGCTTGCCTCGCTTCCAGAAATTACTTACCGTAATCCTTATCAGACCCGACATACGTTCTGTAGCTTGTGTCGAGAGGAAAATGTCGCGAGTATTCAGATTGCGAAATGGGTGGGCAACTCACCGGAGATGATCGACCGCATTTATGCGAGACCGGTTGATCAAGTCCAAGTCCCGATTCTGTAATCGCGGTCGCTTGCAAACATGGGTAGGCTTTTCAACCAGTTTAAGCCTGCCCAGTGTTTTTCTTAGTCTTGCAATGAGTGTTAAAAAGACGACTTAGATGGCTTTGCAAACACGACTAGCTGAAGCAGTGCCGCGTAACAGTCATGCGCGGTCTTGTTCTATGCCTTTTTTCCTGATTTCTTCTGATAGCTTAATAAACCTGATTGATAGTGTTCGATCGCTCTTTGGTGCGCCATCGGATTATGCCGATTGTGCAACCAGTCCTGAATCAGGTCTAGGTTGTAACGGACGCAGCGACTATTAATGCGAACCCAATGTATCCCCTCAATCCAATCGCCCTGAAGTCGATACTTTTTCAACGTTTCACCGCTCAAAGCAAGAGATTGAGATACGTGCTGCTTACTGACAAATAGAACCATTGTTCTAACTCCTGACTAATTGAGATAAAAGTCTCACTAAGACAATCACCATATTCAGCTTCAAATCAGCAGCAACTCTTTAAAATTATTCCGCTTAACTGCCGCTTTAATGGCTTTCGACTACAATCTGAGAACCTTGTAAGATGGGCGAGTGGAACGCTCTATTCACAAACTTCACAAGCTTTTCTGACTTAGGTTTAGTTTGATGAGTTTATCGTACAACGTTTACGGTGATTTCAGCATGGAATCTGCACATCTTTATAGAAATGTTTAATGCTGAAATTGTGCTGAATAAAAGTGAAGCGTATTGAAAGACGAACGATGGTAGAAACGACTCAGGCACGATTAAGACTTGCACTCCGAGCAGCTAGTGAAATAGCAGCGCTACATGGGTTGGCATTTGAACGGGCGATCGTACTACAGAATCTGAGTAACGTAATCGTTCATCTCGCTCCCACGTCCGTTGTTGCAAGAGTCTCTACAACAACTGCCACTGTTCGGGTCGGGGATGCTTGGTTTGCTCGTGAAGTCGCAGTAGCAAGGCATCTAACCGCAGCAGGCGCTCCAATTATTCCACTGAGTGCGGAGATTGAACCGGGTCCCCATCAACACTTAGGCTTAGTCCTGAGTTTCTGGAAGTTTGTGCAGATTTTAGACCAGCCGTTTGATCCGTTTCAGGCAGGTCGCGCTCTCCGGGTGTGTCATGCCGCCCTTGAGGATTTTCAGGGAACGCTGCCAATTCTGGCGCTAATATCGGAGGCACAGCAGCTTCTGGATCAACTGATTGCCCAGTCCGAGTTCGACGCGATCGATGTAGAAATGCTGTCGCGTGTCAGTCAACGAGTCGCCCATCAGATGCAGCAGTTACCGATGCAACCCCTACATGATGATCCGCATTCTGGCAATGTCCTGAATACGACGCATGGAGTGGTGTGGACGGATTGGGAAGATGTGATGATCGGACCCGTCGAGTGGGATTTGGCTTCGTTAGTTGCGGCTCCTTGGGTATTTGGTACAGACCGAGATAAAGCGGAAGTTGCACTCGATGGCTATGGTCGATCATTTAGCGATGAGGCTTTGAACTGGTGCATTGAGGCACGGACATTTGTGGCGCTCGTGTGGTCGATCATCCTGCACCGTCAGCATCCGAGTTTAGAGCGGCAAGCTCGAATTGAAAGACGGCTACAGTGGTTTCGCGATCGTGAAAGATAAAGTTTGTAGATTGTGATCGCGATCGTGCTGATTGCAGCGCAAAACGAGCTTGCAAGGATTCTGCATTACCATCTTGTACTTGGTGGGCACGTTTCTGCATAATTTACTAAATTTAGTATTGCTTGGCAAAAGTTGTTACACCGAATTAGATTTAGTCGTAATAGCAGGCATAGTGCGGGTTAGAGCGCTTGTTTCTATCCTGCACCGTTGGGTTGCTTGCTCTAGTAATGTGCTTTATCAAACATGGTTCGATGTATGAGGCTAGGCACAATTTTAATCAGCAAATTCAGCATCTTTTAATATTGTGCTTAGTAGTATTTATAATCGCTAAAAGTCAAGCAGAATAAGCATTTCAA
>JADEXW010000113.1 GCA_015206935.1 Pseudanabaenaceae cyanobacterium LEGE 13415
GATCGCCACCAATCCACGGATCAGTAAAGCTCAATTCAAACTGCTGATCTCGCTGACCGATTTGCACTTCTGCATTCAGTCGTTGGTTATTTCCGCCAAAATTCTGTTGTCCATAGCTGACGCTACCAAACAAACCGCTAGCAGAACTAAAACCACCTGCAAGACCAATGTTTCCGGTGTTTCGCTCAACCACATCGACAAAGAGAACCACTTTACGCGGATCTTGACCGACATCGAAGTTCGGACGAGTCCCTTCATCGAACAGCCCTAAGCCAAACAAGCGCTCAAAGTCGCGTTGAATCGTGTTTCGATTGACGATCGTACCCGGTTGCGATTGCAGTTCACGAGTCACAATATATTCACGAGTCCGACCCCGAATCGGTCTGCCTTGAGCATCTTGAAGCTGTCCTTCTTTGTTGATGAACCGCACCTGAATCCGTTCGATTTCCCCTTCCGTCACATCCAGGACAACGGTTCCATCTGGATTGACCTGAGGTTGTCGAGCGTTCACCACCTGCGCTAAAACAAAGCCGCGATCTTGATACAGCTTTGTCAGTTCTTGAATCCCCGTTTGCAAATCGCGGAAGTTCGTAATTCTGCCGTATTGCGTTCCGAAAATTCGATCGATATCTGCTTGCTGCAAAACTTTCGTATTCGGAATTTGTACCGATCGTAAAACCGGATTTGCCGCAACTTCAAACGTGACCCGCACCCCCAGCGGCGTGTCTTCTGGGGTCGCTCTCACATTCGAGAAGAATCCCGTCGCAAAAATCGCGTTGATATCGTTCTGAAGCTGTGTTCTTGTCGTGGTTCGTCCTGGTTGGGTTTGAATGACCCGATAAACTTCATTCTGCAATTCACCCTCAACGCCTGTGACCAACACTTCAGTCACTAAAACGCGCGGTTCATCCGGAGCGGGTTGAGGCGCTGGAGCAGGTTGAGCAGGCTGAAGCGGCTGAGTTGGAGTTTGTTCAGATGGAGTTTGCTCAGTTGGAGCCTGCTGCGTTGGAGCTTGCTCAGTTGGAGCCTGTTGCGTCGGGGCTTGTGGCGATCCGGGTGGAACGGTCGGAGTCGTTCCTGGATTTGGAATCGTTGGAATATTGGGACTGGTTGGAACGGGAGCCGAGGGATTGATTTGAATCTGATTCGGCGTTTCTTGCTCGATCGTGCCTTGAGCGACTTGTTTAATCTCAGTCAGCGCAGGCAGTTTTGCGGTCGATCGAGAAGGCATTACAGGAATCGTTTCAACCACGACGTTGCCCACCTGAGCGGGGGGAATCTTCGCCACTGTGGTCGATGCCTTCAGCACAGGTAAATCAGTTCGAGCCGCCGGTTTTGCCTGGGGTTGGGCAGACGGATTCGGAGATTTTGCCACAGCAGACCGAGATAAGCCAAGCGTTGCCGTTAATGCAAACGCCGCCATCACAACAGGAGATAAGCGCATAATATTCACAGGTTTTCGCACGTCCTCACACTTCACTGCTCAAGGCAGACACAACACGATTAAACGGATTCCGATTAAACGGCAAAATTGTACCGCACCCTGAGTATGGTTACTCATGCAAGTGGGACGGTTTTCGACTGGCGGATTCGCAAGGGAATCATACCGTTTGTCCGAGGACTCGTTCCATCACTTGCCGATACGCATCTTCGACGTTGCCGAGATCGCGCCGGAATCGATCTTTGTCCATGACTCGTCGATCGGGGTCGGGTTCTGCCTGATTCCACAATCGACAAGTATCGGGGCTGATTTCGTCTGCGAGTAAAAGCTGACCTTGGGCATCGGTGCCGAACTCTAGTTTGAAGTCAACGAGGGTAATGCCACATTGTTCAAAGAAGGTTTGCAAGATTGTATTAATCTGCGATGCCATTTGTTTTAGAGGTTCAACTTGTTCTGCCATTGCTGGATCGAGTGCTTGAATGCGATCGACGGTCATGAGTGGATCGCCTAAAGCATCATCTTTAAGATAGAACTCAACCAGCGGTGGATTCAGACTCGTTCCTAACTCGATTCCGGTTTGTTTACAGAGACTGCCAGCGGCAATGTTTCTGACGACAACCTCTAACGGGATAATGGTGACGGCTTTCACGAGCATTTCGTTCCCGGAAATGCGATCGATAAAATGAGTCGGCACTCCGTTTTTTTCCATCAGTTTGAATAGATGAGATGCGATCGCGCAGTTGATTTCACCTTTGCCCTGAATACTGCCGCGTTTCTGAGCGTTGAACGCGGTTGCATCGTCCTTAAAATAGGTCAATAGCACATTCGGATCTTCGGTGCTGTAGAGAATTTTGGCTTTGCCTTCGTAGAGTTTTTGACCTACAGGAGTTTGATCAACAGACATAATGCGATCGCTCAATTGAGAATCTCATCATTGTAGCGGTCTGATGAATTATCCCAAAAGCCGATCGACCATTTCGCCAACGTTTTGATCGTTAACTGAGAATGCAGTTTCGATCTGATTGTCACTTTGTGAGATTGAAGCGATCGTGATTCATGGGTCGATCATTGTAGTCTGGCTCTTAATCTTCGGTGGACTCGTAAAGTTCTAATACAAAGATGGAAAAACTGAAAAGAGTATCATAAGCTACAAAATATTCCGGTTTCGCTTCAGAGGAATAGACTATGGCTCTTGATTTTCCGAACTCCGCATGGGACACCCTTCGATCGATTCCTTGTGCCCCTCGCTTTACAGCTTCGATGTGGGTGCAACTGATTAAACCTCCAACCGCGTATAGTTTCGATCAAGCGTGGTTACTCTGTCAATGTGCCGAGAATCAATGGCTGGCTTGGGTTCCAGAATACGGCGAACTATTACTTACTACAGATGAATTTTGTAGCTTAGAGGATTGTTGATGGTTTACACAGGATGATCGTTTATTCAAAAAGTGCTGAAGTTTGCACTGAGTTGCTGAAGTAGACAACATTCTCACCGTAGACTCTATTTCGCAACTGACGATCGTTCACGATTTACCAATGATTTCCCAGATCTCTAAATCTCGATTTCTCGCTCTATTTGCGCTTGCTCTGGCGACATTATGCTGGATTGTGGCTTGCTCTCCTCAAGAGAGTCAACCGCTTGCAGTTTCGACAAATCCTTGGTCAGGCTATTCCGGGCATCATGTCGCAATGAAGAAAGGCTTTTATGGGCAAGCCGGACTCAAAATTCAAGACATTCTCTATCAATCAAACAGTGAGCAGATTGATGCTTTTCTTTCAGGTAAAACTGATCTGGCTTGGGTGACAGCAGGCGATGTGTTTCAAATGGCTGGACAAGCTCCAGATTTGAGAATTATCTTTCTGTGCGACTACTCGAATGGCTCCGATGGCATTTTAGGACGCGGCATCAAAACGATCGCGGATCTCAAAGGTAAGACTTTGGCGCGTGAAGATGTGTTGTTCCAGAAAGTGTTTCTCCATGCTTATCTTGAGAAAGGTGGACTGACCGAGAAAGATATCACGATCAAAGAGATGCCCGCTCCCGCTGCTGCAACCGCGTTTAGTTCGCAACGAGTGGATGCGGCTGTGACTTATGAACCCTTCCTTTCCAAAGCACTAAAAGAAGGAAACGGAGACCTGATTTTTAGTACCAAAGGCACAAATTTGATTGCAGACGTGATAGTGACTCGATCGAAGCTGATCAAAGACCGTCGAGATGATTTGAAAGCCTTTCTCAAAGCGGCGGATCAAGGAATCAAACTGTTAAAAGCGGGAGATAAATCTGCGATCGCGGTTGCTGCTAATCGATTAGGGATTGAACCGGATGAACTGCGGGAACAGCTTACCGGGATTACCTTGTTTGATCTCGAAGGGAATAAAGCGATCGGGTTTAATTCCAATCATTCAAACAATGCGATCACTAGCTTTGAAATGGTTGCGAAAGCAGCTTACGATCTGAAGGTAGTACAACAGCCTTTGAATGCTCGATCGCTCTATGATGATTCGTTAGTGAAAGAGCTTTAGAAAGTTGCGTCCCGTTCTGCAAAAGAGGTCACAATGCCGCGAACTCTAGGATTGAGCTTGCTATATTTTATGCTCGTCTTCGGAGCAGGTTTTCTGCTAGGGCCCATCCGCGTCCTGTTGCTAGAACCGCAACTTGGAACCCGGACGGCAGAACTTCTAGAGATGCCGATTATGTTGTTTGTGATCTGGATAGCAGCAGGTTGGATTGCTCAAAGATTTGCACAAGAGATGCCGCCCTTTGAGCGATTGTCGATCGGCATTCTTGCGGTCACAGGAGTCGTATTTGCAGATTTGGCAGTCGGTGTATTTTTACGATCGATGACCGTCACAGAAGTTTTCTTTCGTCGCGATGTCGTTTCAGGCACAGCTTACTACGGGCTTCTAGTTCTCTGTGCGCTGATGATCTGGCTACAAGCAAGACAGCGACAACATCGAGTTTAGAAATACTGCAACTGAATTTGGGCGATCGTTTCTGTGCCTGCAACAAACACAGCCGCTTCATTGAACTTCGGCGCACCTGTCCGAATCACTGGATTGCGAGAAAATCCAAATCCTTCGGTCGGAATTCCGAGGAAATTACGATCGAGCTTTCCGTTGCCATTGCGATCGTGATAAACCGCGATCGCATAGTTTCCGAAGGCGATATTTTCAAACGTGACGGCTGTGCGCTTTCCGGCAGGAACACATTGAGCGCGAGCCGCTCGATCGCCGCGATCTGGAAATCCTTGACTTCCCGCAAACAGACTGACACAGACTTGCCCTTGCTGTTGGCGAATCCCATCTACAACAATTCTCAGACTTCCGCGTGTATTTGCCTGTGCCATCGTTGGGATTATTGCACTTGCTAACACTGTTAGAACAGCCAATATCGTCTTTTGCACGATCGCACTCCTCCAGAATCAGACTTAACATTTCGTAATTTATTGCCTGAGTCATTGTACATCTTGAAGCAAATCTGAAAAGCACCTGAAGATTTTTGGGGTTTGTGCTATGTTCAGGGAAGCTAAGGAAGATGTCCTTTAGCCGCTCTATTCCGTGAACTTACTCCGTCCTGTCGCTTCTGATTTGTCCCCCAACGATTGGCATGGAATTCTGCGCTTAGATTTTGAAAATCGACGTGGTGTGACCCATCTCAGTCGAAATCAGGGACAGGCTCCACTGAAAGTGCAGCGCCCTTTCTATCCGGAGGGCGGCGGGGTTTGTCACTGTGTGATCATGCACACGGCGGGCGGAATCGTGGGGGGCGATCGCTTATCCTTCGAGTTCCGCCTTGCTCCTGAGAGTCAAGCGCTGATTACGACTCCGGCAGCAAGTAAGATCTATCGCACGAACGGACGTGAAGCGGTTCAAACGATTGAGATCGAGATCGCAAACGGGGCTTGTTTGGAATGGTTGCCGCTGGATGCGATCGTGTTTAATCAAGCTTCGTTTCGCCAAGAAATGAAGATTAATCTCGCTCCGAGTGCAGAGTGGATCGGATGGGAGATGACCCGATTTGGACGGAGTGCAAGAGGCGAACGATTTATTGAAGGCAATTGGCGATCGCAGACCGAGGTGTGGCAAGACGGGAAACCGATTTGGATCGATCGACAATGGTTGCCCGGAAGTGAAACCACGTTTAACAGTCCACATGGTTTAGCAGGTTGTCCAGTCGTTGCGAGTTTTGTTTGGATCGGGAAAACCGTGGACTCGGAATGGATTGAAAAAGCTCGATCGCTTTGGACGGGTACTTCTGGAGAAATTGGAGTGACGCGCTTACCGTTGGGATTGTTGTGTCGGTATCGGGGGCATTCGAGTACAGAAGCGCGACGCTGGTTGATTGCAGTTTGGGGCATGGTGAGAGCAATTTCTCATCGTCCGATCTGTATTCCGCGCGTGTGGCAACTCTGAACAAATTGTGAAACCGCATCGAATTGTGGAAGAAAACTGCGAAAATAAACTCCGATTCGACCAGAGGGATATCGATGCAACTCACGCCGCAAGAAAAAGATAAGCTTTTAATTTTTACTGCTGCCTTAGTCGCTGAACGGCGCAAAGCGAGAGGCTTGAAGCTGAATTATCCAGAAGCGATCGCTTACATCTCGGCGGCAATTCTTGAGGGCGCAAGAGATGGGCAAACCGTTGCAGAATTGATGAATTATGGAACGACGCTGCTGACTCAAGACGATGTGATGGATGGGATTCCTGAGATGATTCACGAAGTTCAAGTCGAAGCCACTTTTCCAGATGGGACGAAGTTAGTAACGGTTCATAACCCGATTCGATAGGAGAACTCAATCATGATTCCAGGTGAAATGTTTATCGAAGACGGTGAAATCGAACTGAATGCAGGACGAGACACTGTAACCATCAGCGTCGCAAACCGAGGCGATCGACCGATTCAAGTCGGCTCACATTTCCACTTCTTTGAAGTGAATGCAGCTTTGGAATTTGATCGCGATCGCGCCCGTGGAATGCGATTGGATATTCCCGCCGGAACCGCTGTGCGATTTGAACCGGGAGACGATCGAGAAGTCACGCTAGTTGCTTTAGCGGGATCACGCCAAATCTATGGATTCAACGCCAAAATCGAAGGTGCATTAGACGAAAAACCGAAGAAAAGCAAAAAGAAATCTAAATAATCACGCGGAAAGTGTGGCTCAACTCTGGTAGGCATAACCGTTGAGAGTTACTCAAACTGCTATGCACTTCAAAGATTTGCGTCGGCTCAATTTAGATTATTTGAACACGCTGAAATCTGTTCTCGGTTTATTAAGAGATCCCACCCAAACAGAGTCGATCTACGATGTCGAAGATGCCTTAGTGCGATCGCATCCCCAAACAATGGCAGCATCCGTCAAATACATGCTGAAAGATCCAGAAGTCGCGGAACTGGTACGCGATCGCTATTCTGCGCCCGTTCCAGATTTGGCGAAGTTGATGACCTGTCCTGCCAATTCTCTCGGTCACGCCTTTGCTCAATACATTTCCTCATCTGGCTTTGATCCCGGTTTCTATCGCAAAATTGATGTGGTGGATGATGAAACTTGCCTATTGTTCCGATTGCGTCAAACTCACGATATTTGGCACGTCATTACTGGAATGAGTGTTGATGTTCCCGGTGAAATTGGACTGAAAGCGTTTGAACTGGCTCAAACTCGTCGCCCCTTGGCTGGCATTCTGATTGCAGGTGCGTTTGTTAGCACGATGTTAAATCATCCTGACCAATTAGATCGATTGCTCGATCGAGTTGCTTCTGGATATCGCATGGGAGCCAAAGCCAAACCACTTCTTGCCCAACGTTGGGAAGAACACTGGGACAAACCGCTGGCAGAATGGCGCTCTGAACTAGGTATTGAACCGATGCCCGTCTATGTTCCTTAGCTTCTCTATCATGCGGCAGAGAACATAACTTGCAACACTCATTACGATAAGCAGCGTAATTGCAACTATGTTTATTGAATAGGAGAAATGGTATGACGAATTTGAGACGGAATACTTTCGTGCGAAATGCGGCTATTGTGGGAGCTAGCATCACAGCGGGTTCAGTCGCTCTTCTCTCAACCATTTCTACTCCGCTCAAGGCTCAAAACGCAAGCTTCCCAGACACACAGAACTATTGGGCACAGCCGTTTATTGCTGCACTTGCAGAACGCAACATTGTTCGAGGGTATCCCGATGGCAGATTTCGCCCGGATGAAACCGTCGATCGAGATGAATTCGCTGCGATGTTAAGAGCCGCTTTCAACGAACCTGCACAACGTCGAATTAGCAGTGGGAGTGACTTCCGAGATGTTCCCGAAGGATATTGGGCGGCTCCTGCAATCAAAGAAGCTTACCAAGCGGGCTTCATGAGCGGTTATCCAGGTGGAACTTTCCGCCCTCAGCAACCTGTTACGAGAGTCGAAGCACTAGCATCCTTAGTTCAGACACTCGACCTCAACTCTAAAGTGCCTGCGAACGCACAAGTCGCTGCGGCTCCAACGAATCAAACGACAGCACAAGCTCCAACCAATCAAGCGGCTGCACAACCCACCCGCCAAGCCCGTCGCAGAATGATGTTACCGCTGGCGAGCCTTGCCTTGCTTCAACCGTTTGTGGCTCCTGTGCGTCAAGCGGCTGCGGCACTTCCAACTCAACCTCAAGCGGCGGCTCCTCAAACGACTGCTGCAAAAGCAAACACGCCTCAGAAACCGGAACAGCGATCGCTACAATTAACAGACTTCTACACCGATGCCGATCGTATTCCGCAGTATGCAAATTGGGCAGTCGAGACTGCAACTCGATCGAATATTGTGGTGAATCACCCGAATGTGCGTGAGTTGAATCCGCAACGTCCTGCAACTCGTGGTGAAGTTGCCGCGATCGTGCATCAGGCGTTAGTGAATCAAGGGAAATTGCCTGCATTGGGGCAGAATGTTCCCGCTTCTGAGTATGTGGTGAGAGCTGAGAATGTGGTTCAGTCTGCGAAGTAGCGAGTTCTAATTAGAATGATTGTTTAACCAGGAGTGGTGCGTGTCATTGCTCCTGGTTGTTCTGTTTTGTTGTATGGCAATATCTATTTGAGTTAGGACACCTCTAAGAAGCCCCCCAGCCCCCAAATTTGGGAGCAAGAGTCTTGAGCAAGCAGCATTGGGGGTTTGGGGACAACTTAGAGAATGTCCTAATCTAAACTTCTACTGCTATAGATAAAATGGAGAAAACATTCCAGGCTGAAATCGCATCATGCAAGTAAAAGACCTAACCACCGACGAGCTGAAAGCCTTAATTCGAGAAACGATCGAAGAAATCTTAGAAGAATATCTCCAAGACCCAGATCAAGGTAAAGAAATTCGACCTGAAATCAAGCAGCAACTTCTTGAGTCTCGTCAGCGTCGCGCCGATGGTGAGCGAGGCATTCCTGCTGAGGAAGTCGCTCAACGATTTGGACTGACTTGGCAATGAGCTACAGGGTTGAATTTGAACCAGAAGCGATAGAAGACCTCGATAAGCTAGATGAGACAGTTCGAGAACGCATTCTCACTAAAATTAACTGGCTGTGTGGTAACTTTGAGCAAATTAAACCTCAAGCTCTGACAGAAGAGCTATCCGACTTCTTTAAACTACGGATTGGTGACTATCGAGTTTTGTACGATTTCGACCGAGCGGAACAGTTCATCACGATTATTCGCATTAGACATCGAAGAGAGGTCTATCAGTAAGCTTTTCTCAATTTCCTCAAATCAGAAAACGCTTGATCATGAAAATAATACGTGATCGTTCTTCTCATCGCATGGCTACGGAAATCATCGCTACCAAGTGACGATCGCTAACTCCTTCACTCCGTTCTTAAAGCTGCCTTTGACTCCGGACTAGCGGATTTTGAAGATGCTGTTCAGATTGCCTGCGCGATCGCTGAAAACTTAGATGCGATCGTGACTCGCGATCGTACAGGCTTTCAAACAACGCTCATTCCCGTTTTATCGATCGCTAATTTGCTTGCTATAGCAACTCGCATTCCTACTGTTGGCAGAGCAGGATTAACCTCGAAAGACAGAGAACCCGATTCGGTTTCCTTCCTACACTGAAAACGTATAGAAAAACACAGATTTTCTAACGTTATTAACACCCTAGTTCTTTTGAGGAAACCGATGAATACTCCCAACTCTATGAACATCGCACAACGCGCCCTAGCTGTCCTGAGCGCAACGGGTACTGCCGCATTGATGGCACTACCTGCGTTTGCTCAAACCATTCCCACTCAAGGCGTGATCAACAATGGCGATATCAATCGCGTGAATCCTCAAGTTCAAACGACGGACAATTGTGCTTTTGTGAATGGCGGAATTGGAGGTCCGATCGACAATAACAATCAAGCGATCGCTCCGACTCGTCAATTTGATGCGAACAATCCCAGTGCCGCGATCGCATATCGTGCGAATGGGCCTGCGGGAACTTCTGGGCACGAAGCAAAAATGAACTTGAACGCCGTTGAAGCGCGTCGCAGCAATACCTATGCCGCAGCATATAACATGGGTAGAGGTTCAGACGTGCAAGCGACCGTTCCGACTCGTCAATTTGATGCGAACAATCCCAGTGCCGCGATCGCATATCGGGCGAATGGACCTGCGGGAACCTCTGGACATGAAGCAAAAATGAATCTAAATGCGTTCCAAGCGCGTCAGAACAATGGTTATCCCGCAGCTTATAACCTCAGTTCTCCGCAAGCTTCTGCGCCGTTGCCTGTTGCTTGTACCCCTCGCTAGTAGCGGATTCGGGGATCGATGTAGGCGTTGATAATGTCGATCGCGATACTGGCGATCGCGACAATTGCCGCAAAGAAGACCACGATCCCTTGAACAGTCGGATAGTCTCGTTGTCCGATCGCGCGATACAAGCGATTCGCGAGTCCGGGCCAAGAGAAAGTGACTTCGGTTAGAATTGCTCCTCCTAACAACGCAGCTAAAGTCAAACCCAGAATTGTAATCACTGGAATCATGGCATTCTTCAACGCATGATTAATCAGGATTTTCGATTCTGGGATTCCTCTTGCGCGAGCCGCTTCAACGTATTCGGCTTGGAGGGTTTGTCTTAGGTTGACTCGAACAATGCGCTCGAAAATTCCACTAATCAGAACGCCTAATGTGATTGAAGGAAGAGCAAGATAGTAGAAGGCAGTGAGACATTGAGTTAGATTACCGTTCAGGAGACTATCGATCGTATAAAGTCCGGTGATTTGGTTCGGAGGTGCGATCGTGACCGGGAATCGTGTACCGAGTGGAAACCATTTCAATCTCACTGCAAAGATAAGCTGCAACACCATGCCAAACCAGAACATTGGAATGGAATAGGTAATGATTCCGAACAGTCTTCCACCTGCATCGATCGCAGTATTGGGACGAGAAGCGGAGATTGCACCGACGGTAATACCGACGATTAATGCGATCGCTAAAGCAACGATTGAGAGTTCGACGGTTGCCGGAAAGAAATCACCAATAATTTGCCAAACGGATTGATCATTTGCAGTTAAAGACTGTCCAAGATCGAATCGGAATAACGAGCTTAAATAATCTAGGTACTGGAAGAACAACGATTTGTTCAATCCCAGCCGTTCTCGAAGCGCATCTTTCGCGGCTTGAGGCGCTCTAGGCCCAAGGAGTGCATCAACCGGATCACCAGGAGTTGCTCGGAGTAGAAAAAAGACGATCGTTGTAATCAGCCATAACATTAATGGGGCTAACAACAATCGGGAGAAAACGTAGTAGCGTAAGGCGCTCGATCGAGACATGGAGATTTAACCAATTGAAAATGATGCGTTGACCCGACGATCCGTAGAGACGACCCAGCGGGTCGTCTCTACTTCGGATGTTTATTTAACCAAATCGATCGACCAACGCCGATCGCGCCTGTTCTCGATCGTCGAAATGAATTTTTTCAGTT
>JADEXW010000615.1 GCA_015206935.1 Pseudanabaenaceae cyanobacterium LEGE 13415
TGATTACGTCGGACTATCACATGCGCCGCGCTCAAGTGATTGGAGAAATTGTCTTTGGAAGTCGCGGGATCAATATTCAGCCCGTCTCGATCCCGTCACATCATGCGGAAGAGCCAATGTCTAAAGCTTTACGAGATGGAGGACGGGCAGTACTTTGGGTAGCGACGGGGCAAACAGGAGCGCATCTTGCCCCCGCAAAAGAACCTTAAGCCGCTAATTCTTGAATCAGAACATAAGGCTGAAGAATTAATGCCTGAAAGCGTTTGGTTTGATCCTCATTCCAGACCGATTTCTGTTCGATCGACGGTTTATAAATCAGACAAGCTTGAATCCACTGCTGAACTGAATTAACTTGATCGTTGGCGATCGCAAAACCGACATCGACCAAATCCAGCGAATCGGACACCATAATCACCGCATCCCGATCAGCGTGAGGCATCAACCATTCCCATGCGGCTTCGTCTAGGGATTCTCTTAGTTCTGCTTTTAAATCTGACATGGCTCGAATCTTTAAATTAATTTTCGCGATCGCACTTTCATTATTTTGCGGTCTAGCTCACCCTAACGCAATCTGGGCGGAACCTGTCAGCGATCCCCCGATTAGCTCAAACCTTGATGTCAACACGATCCCATCGGAAAAGTTGAATCAATTTGTGCAGGCATGTTTGCAAGTCGTGGCACTGATCGAGCGGCGAGAAGGGGAATTACAAGCGGCGGAAACGGATTCGGAATCGGCGCGGATTCAACAAGATATTGAAGGAGAAGCGATCGCAATTATTGAGAAAAATGGACTGACGCGGCAAGAATATTTGCAACTTTTGAGTCTTGCGAACGTTGATCCAGAATTCGGAGAACGGGTGGCAACTTTGCTGCAAGAAACACCGAGTTGAACAACCTCTAGAAACTTTGGAAAAAAGCTTGCAACTTTAGCCAAATCGATTAGAGTAAACGTCTGAACCCAAACACAAATGATGTGATTTCTTTCGATATTGATGCCCAGCGAATAATTGATGCCCAGCGAATTCCATTCGCCCCGCACAATCGAATTTACAATCGAATTCACACACGAATTCACACATCACCCAAGACAGGAATGCCATTAGATTTCAGAATTTATCAGTTGCTTGAGATCCACCAAAACTCCTGTCAGAATGGCTTCAATCTCACACACTCCGTTGCTCCGCGATTCGCATCCTCACAATGACCAGCATCGCCCCCGTGTCACGCACCGAACTCTCCCAGCGCCGTCAAAAACTCCGCCGCCAACGTCGCAACCGATTTTTGCAGACCAGTTGGCGCAACGTTGCGATCGCAGGTTTTGCCGTCAGTGCGCTCTGGGTCGCCACACTTCCCGCCTGGGTCATTCGTAAACCCGAACAGGTTACAATCAAAGGCAACCGATTTATCTCTGAGCAGACGATTCGCACCCTTTTACCGATCGCTTACCCGCAATCGCTTCTAAAAGTGCAGCCTCAATCGATCGCGGACTCGCTCAAAGCCAAAGCCCCGATCGCAGATGCCACCGTCGATCGACAATTGTTTCCGCCCAGTTTAACGGTGCGAGTTCAGGAACGAATCCCGATCGCGCAAACCGTGTCTAAAACTTCTCAACCCGGACTATTAGACGAAACAGGCGTGTGGATGCCGCAAGACAGCTACACGAATCTGAATCCGAACTTCAAACTTCCTGCCCTGCGAATTCTCGGAAATCCAGAGCGCTATCGTTCTCAGTGGGTAAGCTTCTACCGTACCATTCGCCAAAGTCCCGTCAAGATTTTGGAAGCGAACTGGGAAGATCCGACAAATTTAATTCTCAAAACTGAACTGGGTGCGGTACAGTTTGGTGTCTATGGTTCCAACTTCCCGGCGCAGCTTAAAGTATTAGACGAGATGCGACGATTGCCGAGTCGGGTGAATGCGGCGCAAATTCTGTCGATCGACTTAAGAAATCCGAATTCTCCCGTTCTGCAAATGAATGCGACGAAAACTCCGGTAAAATTAGGTACTCCATAGAGCAAAAGTTGTGGGAAAATTTCCAGCCAACGGTCGCGAGTCCTGATAAGCTAATGTGCTAATCGAGTTCAGTCGCGCTTTTAGACTTCTCTCTGTTCATCTCCATCGCTTGAAATCCCAATGACGCTTAATCATAATGAGTCGAATGCCAACCCAATGACGCTGAATCACCAGCCCGAATCTGGCTATGCCACCTCGAATACGGAAGGGCAAATGAATAATTTTTCGACCTCAGACAATTCCAATCCGTTTAATTCTGGGCTGTATCATAACCAAGGTCTAGGGCTGAAGACGGTTCCTGAAGATGCAAGGAGTGGTGATATCGTGCCTGGGAGCATTGCCAAGATTAAGGTAATTGGCGTGGGCGGTGGCGGCAGTAATGCGGTCAACCGAATGATTGCAAGCGATGTGGCTGGAGTCGAATTCTGGTCAATTAATACAGATGCCCAAGCGCTGGCGCAATCGACTTCGCTCAAACGGTTGCAGGTCGGTCAGAAGTTAACCAGAGGATTGGGCGCGGGTGGAAATCCGGCGATCGGTCAAAAAGCTGCTGAAGAGTCGCGAGATGAAATTGCGGCAGCGCTTGAGAATTCAGATTTGGTCTTTATCACCGCTGGGATGGGTGGCGGCACAGGAACAGGTGCGGCTCCGATCGTGGCTGAAGTGGCGAAAGAACTCGGTGCGTTGACGGTTGGGATTGTGACTCGTCCGTTTACGTTTGAAGGTCGTCGTCGGACGAATCAAGCAGATGAAGGAGTCGCTGCACTTCAAAGCCGTGTGGATACGCTGATTATTATTCCGAATGACAAAATTCTTTCGGTCGTTTCAGAACAAACTCCGGTTCAAGAAGCCTTTAAAACTGCCGATGATATTCTGCGCCAAGGGGTGCAAGGGATCTCAGATATTATTACGATCCCCGGTTTGGTGAATGTGGATTTTGCTGACGTGCGAGCAGTGATGGCAGATGCGGGATCAGCACTGATGGGAATCGGGATCGGTTCTGGTAAGTCGAGAGCGAGAGAAGCCGCGATCGCTGCAATTTCGTCGCCGTTGTTGGAGGCATCGATCGATGGTGCGCGAGGTGTTGTCTTTAATATCACAGGTGGATCGGATCTGACTCTGCACGAAGTGAGCCAAGCGGCAGACATTATTTATGAAGCGGTTGATCCGAATGCCAATATTATTTTTGGTGCGGTGATTGATGAAAGATTACAGGGCGAAATTCGGATTACGGTGATTGCAACTGGATTTTCTCAGGAAGTGCAGCCGCAAGCGAGTACGAAGGGAGCAACGGTTCCACAGCCGAAAGCTTCGCGACCGATTTCCGCTCCTACGGTGACACCGAATCCGGTTCAAGAACAACCGCAACAGAAACCAGGAAGTTTGGATATTCCTGAATTCTTGAGAACGAGACGGAAACCGCAGAAATAGGATTCGTTTTGGGCGGATCGCGCCCCCTAAATCCCCCAATTCTGGGG
>JADEXW010000114.1 GCA_015206935.1 Pseudanabaenaceae cyanobacterium LEGE 13415
GCGGGAGAACATGGAGACATTAAACTCTTGACAGTTCAAGGCAGGCTATTAACACAATGGAAAGCCCATGATACTCAAATCAATAGCTTAAGTTTCTCAGGTGAGTTGTTAGCTTCTGCAAGCAGTGACGGAACTGTGAAACTTTGGAAAGATGGGACTTTGATTAGAACGCTGAATAGCCGAAATGGACAGGTTTACAGTGTCAGCTTTAGCCCCGATCGACAAACGATCGCTTCTGCCTATCAAGACGGAACGGTAAAACAATGGCGTGTTTCTGATGGTCGTGAAATCAACGCATTCACAGGTCACAAAGGAGCCGTTTATAGTGTGAGTTTTAGCCCTGATGGAAAGGTGCTAGCATCATCGAGCTATGACAACAGCGTAAAACTTTGGCGATTAGAGAATCCATTGCGTCGAGTCTTGCGCGGACATAGCGCAGAAGTGAACAATGTGCGATTTAGTCCGAATGGTCAACAGTTGGTGAGTGCAAGTCAGGATGGAAGTATCAAACTTTGGGATGTGAATGGGCGATTTTTGAATACGATCGCATTTCATCCCAATTGGTTTCAAAGTGCGGTTTTTAGTCCAGATGGTTCGATGATTGCCGCAGCAAGCCGCGATCGTACAATCAGACTTTTGAGACCCAATGGAACTCTTCTAAAAACGCTCACAGGTCACACCGGACGAGTTTACAACATTGCCTTTAGTCCAGATGGTCAAACTCTACTATCTGCTAGCTACGATGCTTCAATTCGGCTTTGGGATCTTCGGGGAACCTTACTTAAAACGATTCGGGGACATAGCGGCAGAATCTACAGCGCAGAATTTAGCCACGATGGAACTATGATCGTATCTGCTGGCGGCGATCAAACGGTTCGATTGTGGAATCGTCAAGGTCAACAGCTTCGACAAATGAATGCTCACAGTGGCAGAGTTTACAATGCTGAGATTAGCTCAGATGATCAAGTTATTGTTTCGGGTGGAAATGATGGAGTACTGAGGTTTTGGAATTTTCAGGGGAAAGAATCGATCGCAGCTAAAAGCGATGGTGGAGCAATCTATAGCATTGCGATTAGCTCTGATAGTCAAACGATCGCAACTGGACATCAAGATGGAACGATTCGACTGTGGGATCGAAAAGGAACTTTGCTAAGAACTTTGAGAGGACATACCGGAATTGTTGAAAGTCTAAGCTTTAGTCCGAATTCTGATCAATTCTTAGCTTCAGCCAGTCGAGATAAAACGATTATTTTATGGCAATGGCGATCGAGCCTCGATCAACTTCTAACCCAAAGCTGCGACTGGCTCCAGAACTATTTGAAATACAATTCAAGCGTCAAAGAACGCGATCAAGCAATCTGCGAAGCTTCAACAGCATCAGAATCCTACTTCAGACCTTCTAAGAATTAACGCCCTAAGTCGTGTAGAGCGTGAATTGCGGTTGCACATTGCTGCGTAATCGCTTCTAGTTCTGCTCGATCGCTACTCTTAGGCGCTTCAATCACTTCCCCAATCCGAATCGTAATCGGCACAGGTCGCGGAATTGAACTGCCTGGCTTAAAAATCTGATGAGTTCCCCACAAGCTCACCGGAATTAACGGTGAATTCGTTTTAGCCGCAATCCAAGCCGCTCCTAACTTTGGATCAGCAATGCGTCCATCGGGAGTGCGAGTGCCATCGAGAAATACGCCCGTTGCCCAACCGGATTCGATCGATGCCATCGCCGCCTTCATCGCTGCTCGATCGCCCGTTCCCCGCTTCACCGGATAGGCTCCATATGCAGTAATCGCTTGCTTCAAGACTGGAACTTTGAACAGTTCTTCTTTTGCCATATAAGCAACGGGACGACCGATCGCACAAGATAACAAGGGCGGATCAAAATCACTTGCATGATTGCTCACAACTAGCAATCGTCCGCTTTTTGGCACATTCTCAGCGCCATAAATGCGACCCCGAAAATAGGTATGCAGCACCGGAGATACGATCGACCATTTGAACAAGTGATAGAGAACTAAACTGATCAACGGTTCTCGATCGCGCACAATTTCAGCATTTACAGGACGGGTCGGCGTTTCTCTCATGTTGGGATGTCCGCAAGACTGCTCACATTTTCTAGCACGAGATCAGGACAAGTGCGCTTAATAATTCCGGTTAGCACTTTTCCGGGGCCCACTTCGATCACTCGATCGATATGTTCTTCGGCAAATTTGAGCGAGATTTCCCGCCATCGAACGGCTCCAGTCATTTGCCGACTGAGGCGATTTTTCAACTCTGCTGCATTCCGACTCGGAATCGGATCAACGTTCGACAACACCGGGACATCTGCCGCTCTGAACTGCACCGCATCCAGAACTGTTTGAAATTGCGATGCTGCCTCCGCCATTAATGGAGAGTGAAATGCACCGCTAACATTCAATTTCACGGCTCGTTTCGATTTCACTTGAGACATTACCGATTCAACGGCTTCAGGGGTTCCAGAAATGACAACTTGTCCCGCATTGTTATCGTTTGCTAGAACTGCATCCGGAGTTTGAGCTAAGACCGATTCAAGCTGATCGCGATCGAATCCCAACAACGCCGCCATCATGCCATCTGAAGCGCCATCCATCAACTGAGCGCGTTTCTGCATCAATCTCAGTCCCGCTTCAAACTCAAACACTCCAGCCGCATACAGCGCCGAATACTCACCCAAACTGTGACCTGCTACATAGTCAGGATGTTGACCTTTCCCCTTGAGCAGATCCGCCAAAATTGTCTCAATCACATACAAACAAGGCTGAGTGTAAAGCGTCTGAGAAACTTTATCGTCTGGGTTCTGACAAATCTCGATCGCCGACCAACCCAGAATCTGTTCTGCCTGGTCAAATCTTGCTTTTGCCGCTGGAATCTCCAACAAGTCCGAACCCATTCCGATCGCCTGAGATCCCTGCCCAGGAAACACCCATGCCGTTTTTACCATTGTCCTAGTTGTCTGTTGTGAATTAAAAACTGTGGAGTAGCTATCTTACCGTCCCCATTGAAAAATCGCTGCCCCCCAGGTTAAGCCCGCTCCAAACCCGGAAGCCGCGATCGTGTCTCCAACTTTGACCGATCCACCCCGCACCGCTTCATCCAATGCCAGTGGAATTGATGCTGCTGAAGTATTGCCGTATTTTGCCAGATTACTAATTACTTTTTCGGAAGGAATCTTTAATCGATCGGCAACCGCATCTAAAATCCGCTGATTTGCCTGATGCAACAAGAGCCAATCAATTCCATCGACGCTCACATTTGCTCGAAATAGTGCTTTTTCAATAATTTCCGGCACTCGCTTCACTGCAAATCGATAGACCTCTTGACCGTTCATGGTTAGCGGTGAGAACTGTCCTTCACTGATATCACAGTCATTCAGTAACGCTTTCGGTGAGCTTGAATAAGCTAAGTTCAAACAATGATTCTGTGTGCCATCGCTCTTGAGTTCAAAACCCAGTAAGCGATCGACTTCATTTGCCTGAATCACGACTGCACCCGCACCATCTCCGAATAGTACACAAGTTCGTCGATCGCTCCAATCCACCCACCGCGATAGGATATCTGCCCCAATCAACAGAACATTCCGGTAAGTTCCAGTGCGAATATACTGCGCTGCGGTGACCATTCCGAACACAAAACCGGAACAAGCCGCAGTCAGATCAAACGCGACCGCTTGAGACGCTCCCAATGCTGCCTGAACTTTACACGCACTGCCGAACATATCATCAGGAGTCGAAGTAGCAAGCAAAATCAGATCGATATCAGTTGCATCTAATCCTGACATCTCGATCGCGCTTTTCGCTGCCTCAGTTGCAAGCTGAACTAAAGAACCATTTGGATCGCTTAATCGCCGCTGTCGAATGCCAGTTCGCGAAGCGATCCACTCATCGGAAGTGTCCATAACCTCGCTTAGTCGATCGTTATCGATCGCTTTAGGAGGGGCGGCTGAACCGCATCCAGTGACAGCAATTCCGATCCTTGAGTCATCCACCAAAATGTTTTACTCCGTGGTATTAAATTAGCTGTTCGATCGAACTGCCACTGTTGGATCGTAGCTAGAGCGAATCCGGTCTAAAACGTCGTTATCGATCGCGTCTTTTGCCAATCGAGCCGCGTTAAAGATCGTCGGAGCTTGTGAGCTTCCGTGGCTGATGATACACACACCATCCACACCCAACAACAATCCGCCACCATGTTCAGCGTGATCCATCCGCTGCTTAATTCGCTTCAGATTCGGCTTCAGCAACGTCACACCCGCTTTACCATGCAATCCACGCGGTAATTCTTCGCGCAAGATTTGAAGTGCGACTTCTCCAACCGCTTCAGCAAATTTCAGCAATACATTTCCCGCGAATCCATCACACACAATCACATCAAAGTGACCGGACAGAACATCGCGCCCTTCTGCATTGCCGATAAACGGAATTAATGAATTCTCAGTTAACAATTGATGCGTTTGAATCGCTAACTCATTCCCTTTATTCGGCTCTTCTCCAATGTTGAGCAAGCCGACTTTCGGTTCCTCATTGCCCAAAACATATTGGGAGTAAATTGTTCCCATCAAAGCAAATTGCTCCAGGAACTTCGGGCGACAATCCACGTTCGCGCCAACATCCAGAATCAACACAGGTTTACCCGCGATCATTGTCGGCAAAACTGCCCCGATCGCAGGTCGATCGATGCCCTTCAATCGTCCCAATCGCAACAATGCCGATGCCATCGCTGCCCCAGAGTGACCTGCCGACACGACCGCATCTGCCTGTTTTTTCTTCACCAAATCCATCGCCACATTAATTGAGGCTTTCGGCTTGCGGCGCAGTCCAACCAGCGGTTCCTCTTCCATCTCGATCGTTCCTTCCGATGGCACAATCTCAATATCGGCTGATTGCGAATGCTGTTTCAGGGCAGCTTCCACCTGTTGCGGATCACCCACCAAGACGACATCGACATCGAGTTCAGCCTGTGCCCGTACTGCACCCGCGACGATTTCATCGGGAGCATTGTCTCCACCCATTGCATCAATAGCAATTCGTACCCGCGTTGATCCCATTGGCTCTTAAAGTTGAAAAACCTTCCAAATTTTATCAGAAGCGGATGATCGGCTCACCCCGTCTTTTGATTGCTCTATTCTGCCTTACAAGGGGGACATCTTGAGAAGTCTAGAACAAGACCTTCGAGCGATCGAGGGCTTCCTTTTCTTAGATTCATTAGCATTTTGCAAGTTTCTGAAGCGCTGAAAATTTTATTGACTCGAACAAACATACTCCATCGCTTGATAGAGATTAAGCAGTATTTTTAGAAACCGTCCTGATTTGATCTGATCCGGTATGTAGAGGAGGACAGTGTTCCCAGATTGTATCGTTATATCCATAAATACCGAGGCAGCGATATCAACACTGGATGCGAAATGATGCTGAGAGTTCATAAAAGTTTAAAGATTTCTGTCCGTAACCGAATCCGTATAAAGCTTGTAATAAGAGCGATCCGAAACCATTGCACCTTGTGGAAATGTAGTGTTTATTCTACGTAGTTCCGTGCATCTCACCCCAATGGGTGATCTTGGTTTTTTCCAAATTTTGCATTCACCCACGCTCTTAGGCTGTGGCTGGATTGAAGTTTCGAGAAACGTCAAATCGTCACAGAAAAGATTCCACGTCGTTCAACGGTTACTGCTCGGACATTCGCTATGTTAAATTCTCCGCCATCCAATAATAGTGGCGATCGTGCGCTCCAATTTTTGAAAAGCTATCCGGCGATTTCTCGCTCGCTGCTGCTCGATTGCGGTCACGATATCGACAAGATTTCGACGCTCGTTGAGCCAATCCTCGATGCTCCAAAGCGTTGTGCCGCTTCGTACTATATTCAAGCTGTAACTACCGGACGAACTGCCTTTCTTACGACGAATTTACCGAATCCGAATCAAGCGCAGTTGACCCCAATCGCGTCTACGTGGCTAATCGGCAGAAGTCGCAATTGTGCGATCGAGTTTTCTCACCCTTCAATTTCTCGTTGCCACGCGGTGATCGGTCACAGTCCCTCTGAGGGCTTCTATTTAATGGATGTAGGGAGTAGCAACGGCACGTTTTTGAACGGAGAGCAATTGCCTGTTTTAGAACGTCGATCGCTCTCGGATGGAGATTCAATTTCGTTTAGCCATCTGCCTGTCGAATTTTTCGTGGTTAGTATGAATGATGGCTTTACTGATTGGGGTGAGACGACTTGTGCAGGTTAGGCATCTGACAGATCTCCGAAACGATCGCGGTATCGTGCTAGTTCTGCCGCAAGTTCCTCTGCCCGTTGGCGTTCTTGAGCCGCTTCGAGTTCTGCGGTTTGTAGAGCCGCCGCGAGTTCATCAGGAATTAGAAGTTTTTCACCTGTGTCTAAGCGATAAAACGCAATGAGTTTTCCCTCTACGCTCAGTCGCAGCTTCAATGGTTCACTTTGAGCATCCATGATCGGCTCATAAAGCTCCCCATCAAGCCGATAACCGCGTAATTTCTCTGGAATCCATTCGCCTCTGGGGTCGAACTGCCAATATTCTTGAACGCCTAACTGTTCGTACAGCGTTTTCTTAAAGCCATCATCCTGGTTTCTAGTTCCAGGCGAAGTCATCTCAAAAATCACGGCTGGAACTTGTCCTTCCTCCCAGATTTTATAGTTGTCGCGCCCACCCGGTTCGACATCAAAAATCACCATGACATCTGGGGCAGTTCTTAATTTTGGAAAGCCCTGAGCATAGTAAAGAAATTGATTGCCTAAAACGGTTGCTTGTTGACCAGATAGGTACTGTCGTAGGACTTCGATCGCGATCAGGATGGCATAGAAATGATCAAAAGTTTCCGCCACGGGTTCACCATCGCCACTTGGGTAGAAGATTTCTGCGGTTTGCGAAGCGGGAGAACAGGCTGTCACGATCGTTCCTCCAGTGCATTTGTTCTGAAATTATCGCAGTCGAAGCAGAAATCTTCAAGCCCAGAATTATCTTAAGGCGACTTGTTGAGCAGATTTTTGAGCGAGTTGCTTCGCTCGTTGTAGATTTCTCTGAGCCGCCTCGTAATTTAAATCAGCATCTACAGCTTTTTCAAATTGGGCGATCGCTTCTTTCACTTTTCCTTGACGCTGCAAGACTGATCCCAATCCATTCAGCGCGATCGCATGACTATTTCCTAAATTCGTTTTCCGTTCACTCGGTTGGTTCAAAACTTGCTGATAAGCTGCGATCGCATCTTCCAACCGATTCTGATTCGCCAGCCCATGACCGAGAAAAATTTGCGCCCAAGTATGATCCGGGGCAACTTCAGTCGCTTTACGGAAAAGCTGAAGGGCTTCATCCTCGCGTCCTTGAGTTTGAAGTGCCCGACCTAATCCAACAAACGCGATCGCTTGCGCGGTCTCAGTCTGTTCTGGGGCGTTTAAGGCTTTTTCATAGGATTCGATCGCTTCAGAAATTTTCTTTTGCTGTGCCAGGACATTTCCGAGTCCTGCGTAAGCATTCATTTGTTGAGGATTGATTCGGATCGATCGACGATAGGAAGCGATCGCTTCTTCGAGTCTTCTGCGATCGGCAAGCGCATTTCCGAGTCCGGTATAAGCTTTAGCATTTTGAGGATTGATCTCGATCGAGCGACGATACGATGCGATCGCTTCTTCGGTGCGGCGTTGGGCGGCAAGAACTTCACCCATTCCGGCATACGCATCTGAGTTTTCTAAATCGAGAACGATCGCTTTTCGATACACTGCGATCGCTTCGTCAAATTTGCGACTTTGCTGAAGCTCGTTCCCTAGATTTACGTAGAACGCTGGATCACCCAACGCAAGATCAGATTTAATTTCAGGAGTCGAAGCACGAACAACATCGTACCCCTCATCACATCCGGTTGTGAGCGCTGCCGCTGATAGAGTCAGAAGAATGGGAAGAATGGAGCGCTTTGATACGTGCATACTTGAGTACCTTAATACGTGAATGACAAGTCGTAATTCGGTATCTACTGCACCCTGATTTTGATTTATTCTGTACTAACTGAGTACCAATACGGAACAGTATTCGCTAAATTGCTGATTAACTCTTAAGTTCTATCATGTTTTTATAAAGAGTTCATTTTTTATCCGTGCAGTCACTTTGGATCGGTGTTGGGTGTCGTCGTGGAACTTCAAAAGAACAAATCGAGACGGCGATCGCTGAAGTTCTCCATCGATACGGACTTTCTGAGACTCAAATCCTGGGAATCGCCTCGGTCGATCGCAAATTAGATGAACTCGGATTATTAGAATATTGTGAAGCGCATCAGTTCCCGTTATCGCTCTTTTCCGCAGAAGCGCTGAGTACGATCGAGGTTCCGAATCCTTCTCTCGATCGCATTGGAACCGCAAGCGTAGCGGAAGCAGCCGCAATTCTGGCATCTGGATCAGATCGATTAATTGTGCCAAAACAAGTGATTGAAAATCGAGTGACGATCGCGATCGCAAAATTCTCGATAAGCTGAAAAGTGTTGATTTGGCAGCAGAATATGAAGCGATTCGCGATCGGTCTTGTAACTTTAATATTTAGTATTTGGATTATGTCGAGTGCGATCGCTGATCCGGTGGCAGGAAAGCGCTACACCGAACAGTATCGTCCTCCGTTGTCTTACAGTAATGCGGATGTAAAAGGACAAGATTTTTCGGGTCAAACCTTGAGATTTGCTGAATTTACAAATGCGAATTTAACCGATGCGAATTTCTCGAACGCGGATTTGTCGGGGGCGGCAATGAGCGCATCAAATATGACTGAAACCAATTTGCATGGCGCGAACTTACAGCAAGCAATGGTTGATCAAGTTCCGATGGTGCGAGTGGATTTGAGCGATGCGAATCTTACCGATGCAATGCTGCTAAGAAGTGCATTTCTGGATGTTAATATCACGGGGGCAGATTTTACGGGGGCAATTCTCGATCGCGCTCAGATTCGTGAGTTGTGTCAGGTTGCTCAGGGCACAAATTCTAAAACCGGAGTCGATACACGAGAATCGCTCGGATGTCCCTCTTAGGAGAAATGTATGCGAGTTGGGGTGATTGGGGGCGGACAGTTAGCTTGGATGATGGGCGATGCTGCGAACAAATTAGGCATCGAGTTGGTAATTCAAACACCGAAATCTGATGATCCGGCAGTGTCGATCGCAAAAGAAACGATTTTTGCACCCGTCAATGATGCGGCAGCGACTCAGAAATTAAGCGATCGAGTTGATGTGATCACGTTTGAAAACGAATTCGTTGATCTCGATGCTTTGTCAAAGATCCAAACTTGCTTCCGTCCTAATTTGTCTGCACTCAGACCGCTTTTAGATAAGTACGAACAGCGATCGTTTCTCAAAGCGAATCATCTTCCAACTCCAAATTTTTGGCTCCCTGGAGAACAGCCCGTTTCATTCCCAGTTGTCGTTAAAACTCGCCGCTTAGGATATGACGGTCAAGGAACTTTGATTATTCGAGATCAAAACAGTTGGAATGAGGCGATCGCGAAACTCGAATCAATTCCGATTGTGATTGAAGAATTCGTCCCGTTCGATCAAGAATTAGCAGTGATGGCAGCGCGATCGACTTCCGGTGAAATTGTTGTTTATCCAGTTGTTGAAACTCAGCAAAAAAACCAGGTTTGCCATCGGGTCATTGCTCCCGCCAAAGTTTCAGAATCGGTTGAACGAGAAATTTCTGCGATCGCTCACAAGCTTTTAGAACAATTAGAAGTGGTTGGAATTTACGGGATTGAATTCTTTCTAACGAAAGACGATCGCGTTTTAGTGAATGAGATTGCACCTCGGACACATAATTCGGGACATTACACGATCGAAGCTTGCGAAACTTCTCAATTTGAACAACAGCTTCGAGCGGTGAGCGGTTTACCGTTAGGAAGTTCAGCCTTGAAATGTGGCGCGGCTTTGATGGTGAATTTGCTTGGATTTGAGAAGGTGGAGAGCGACTATTTAGAGAAAAGAAACGCGATCGCGAAAATACCAAATTCTTTCGTTCATTGGTATGGCAAATCAGAATCGCGTCCAGGTCGTAAGTTAGGGCACGTTACGGTTTTATTGGATTTGGGTGAATCTGCTTTGGACGTAGCGAACACGATCGAATCAATCTGGTATCCCTAATCCATGACTTACTCAGGGGCACACTAGGCGAGTACTCGAAGACTCACCTGTGATGGAACTTTTCCTCTACCCGATCGCATTTTATGTGCTGCTTTTAGCAATTAAATATGTCATGACGTTTCAGCAATTGATGAAAATCAGGCTGAAGTTTTCCCGTTATCAAATCGTTCCAGGGAGCAGCGTCCCTGACTATTTGAAAGACTTATTTCAAATCCCGATCGCATCACTCAAGCTCTTTGAATTTCGTCCGGTCAGCTATCTAGAAGTTGAACCTACTGTGAAATTGGGTGCTACAAAACAATGGGAATTGCTGCTCTACAATAAAGCACTAAAAACTTATGCCAATGTTGGGATTCGCTTCCCGATCGAGTCATTTCATCTTTTCAATATTGATTTGATCACAGTGCTTCCTGATCAAACGTTGCTCTATACGATGAATGGAATCAGCGACTCAATTTTAGGAGAGTTACCAAACGCAATTTTGCAAGATCCGTATAGCGATCAATTCTCAGTTCAGCTTCAAACGCATCAAGATAAACTCAGTCAAATCAGCGCGATCGAAGCTCTTCCAGTTGTGTCACCTCCAGCATTTGCAAAAATTTTAGAACAACTGGGCGAGCAATACTTGGTGCAGTTACGCGATCGCAAACAAATCAAGAGTAGTTCCGAGAATTTTCGCCTGAGTTCGCAGTTTGCTTTGAGATTTCTTCCCAAACTTTCACGCCATAATCGAAAGTATGCAAAGCTATCTGTTCAACTTCAGCGCCAAGCAAAAACCAATTATCTGTTACAAATCGAAACTCCAGTCGAACTTGAAGCTGAGGCGTTTCGACGAATGGAACAATTGCAACAAGGATCAGAAGAACGACGAAATTCTAAACTGGGAATTCTGCTGGTCAGTTTTGCACTGTTTTTATTCGCTTATGCTCAAGTATTTCCAGTTCAAAAGCTTTTGATTTTTGTGATTGCTTTGCTGATTCACGAAGGCGGACATCTATTTGCAATGAAAGCCTTTGGCTATCAAAATACGGCTCTTTTGTTTGTTCCCTTTCTGGGTGCGCTGGCAACGGCACGTAAAACGGATGCAACACTGACTCAAAAATTTTGGGTGTCTTTAGCAGGACCTTTACCGGGTTTGATTATTGGAATTGCACTTGCGATCGCATCTCAAAATAGCGAGTTACCAGAATGGCTCTCAGAAGCAAGCTGGATCTTCAT
>JADEXW010000616.1 GCA_015206935.1 Pseudanabaenaceae cyanobacterium LEGE 13415
GATTAGGCGATCGCCCATTTTCACAGTTGCTCCTTTTTCCACAACAATTTGCCACACATTCGCGGGAACTTGTGCGATCACAGCTTGACTGTTTGGAGGAAGCTCAAAGGCTTGCTCTTCAACCGAGAGTGCTTCTGGATCTTCAGCAACTTGAGCTAGAAGCGGATTTGCTGCCCAACGTTCACGCTCTGCCTCAAAAGCGGCTTGTTGAGTCGTTTTGAAACTTGCAGTTTCGTTCGCGATCGACTGTAAAAATGCGTTGTATTGCTTCAGATTAAATGTTGTTTCTTCAATTCTCAGATGCGCCCTGCCCTGAATAAAGTCTTTTCTCAGTTGTAATAGTTCCTCCGCAGTCACCGGATAAAAACGAATCTGATCAAAGAAACGAAGTAACCAGGGCTTTCCAGCTTCAAACTCTGAAGTTTCGTGGAAGGTATTCCACATTTGTACTGTTCGCCCGACGAATTGATAGCCTCCAGGCCCTTCCATGCCATAGACACAGAGATAAGCGCCACCAATTCCGACTGCATTTTCTGGTGTCCAAGTTCGGGCAGGATTGTACTTTGTCGTCACTAATCGATGACGAGGATCGATCGGAGTTGCAACTGGAGCGCCTAAGTAAACATCACCTAAACCTAAAACTAAATAGCTCGCATTGAAGACAATTTCGCGCACTTGTTCAATGTGGTCTAGTCCATTGATGCGACGGATAAATTCAATGTTATTTGGACACCACGGCGCATGAGGATTGACAGAGCGCATGTATTTCTCGATCGCGAGTTGTGTCGATTCGTCATCCCACGATAGCGGAAGATGAACAATGCGCGTCGGGATTTCGAGATCATCGATCGTAGAAAGTTCTTGCTCTGCTGCAATCAGCACATCGATCAATTGATCGAGTGATAAAACGCGGCTGTCGTAGTGAATTTGTAGCGATCGAATTCCTGGTGTTAAATCCAAAATTCCATGCTGCGGATGATCAAGCAGCCAAGTCATCAAGGCATGAACATGAAAGCGCAGATTGAGATCAAGGACTAAATCGCCGTATTCGACTAATAGATACTTGTCTCCCGATCGACGATACTTCACTGCTAATTGTTCTGAAGAAGCTGGAATCTCATGCAGAATCGCGCCATCTGCTAGTTTAGAGGGTTGAACCTCAATTGATGGGACTGGCTTTAAACTGCTAATTTCTTCGTCTTGAATTCGTTCTTTCTCAATGGCTTCTGTGAGCGTTAACCGTTGAAATCGAACTTTATCACCCGGTTTAAGCTGTCCAATCTTCCAGAGTTCAGCTTGTACGATCGTTGCAGGACAGACAAAGCCGCCTAAACTGGGACCATCAGGACCGAGAATAATCGGCATATCGCCTGTAAAATCGATTGTCCCGATCGCATAAGCATTGTCGTGAATGTTCGAGGGATGCAATCCTGCTTCGCCCCCATCGGGACGCGCCCATTTTGGTTTTGGTCCGATTAATCGGACTCCAGTGCGAGCAGAGTTGTAATGAACTTCCCAATCAGTTGAAAATAGCATTTCGATGTCTTTGTCGGTGAAGAAATCGGGTGCGCCATGAGGCCCGTAAAGTACTCCAATTTCCCAATGATTGCTGTAGGTTGGAATGAGTTCAGGCGGAAGCGAACTTGAATTGATGGTTTCACTTGATGAATTGAGCTTCAAAATATCTCCAATTCTAAGGACTCTGCCGCAATGTCCACCAAACTTGCCGAGTGTGAAAGTTGATTTGCTTCCTAGATAGTCCGGAACATCAAATCCGTACTGTACAGCAAGATAAGTTCGCGCCCCAGCACCTTGAATTGTGGTTAACTTCAGAATACTTCCTGCGGTGACAGGAATGGCTAACCAAAACGAGATTGGAACTCCGTCAAGTTCTGATTGCATTGGCGCACCTGTGAGACAGATGACCGTATTGCAGTTAAAGCGCAATGTTGCACCTGTAACAGTAAGTTCTAGTGCAGCACAAGACCCTGAATTTCCTAAGATGCGATTTGCAAGCCGAAACGCTAGATGATCCATTGGACCTGAAGGCGGAACTCCCACGTTCCAATAGTGCATTCGTCCTGGATAGTCTTGAATTGTACTGAACGTTCCAGGGACAAGCACTTCGATCGAGTTCGGTGCATAGTGAAATGACTCTAGAAAGCGCGTACTCAGATCCGCGATCGCAAATTCTGAACTTTCTAAAATCTGCTGCAAATAATCTAAATTCGTCTCAATGCCTGCAACTGTTGATTGTTCTAATGCAGTTGCTAATTGTGCGATCGCGCTTTCTCTGGAGTCTGCATGAACAATCAGTTTCGCAATTAACGGATCATAGTAAGGCGTAATCTCAGTCCCACGTTTGATCCAACTGTCACATCGAATCGAATCAGGAAATCTGACTTCAGTTAATGTTCCAGAACTCGGCTGAAAGTTCTTACCGGGGTCTTCAGCATAGAGACGAACTTCGATCGAATGTCCCTGAGTTCTAGGCTGATGTAGAAAACTCCTGTCTCCTGCTGCTAATCGAATCATCCACTCGACTAGATCAACTCCCGTGACTGCTTCTGTAACACCATGCTCAACTTGCAGACGGGTATTAACTTCTAGGAAATAGAAAGATTGTCGATCAACATCATACACAAATTCAACTGTGCCTGCCGATTGATAATTTACTGCTTGCGTCAGTCGCAATGCTGCATCGTAAAGTTGTTGGCGAAGTTCATCACTAATCCCAGGAGCAGGCGTTTCTTCAATGACTTTTTGATTGCGGCGTTGGATGGAACAATCTCGATCGCCGAGTGCAATCACTTCTCCTTGTCCATCTCCAAAGACTTGCACCTCAATGTGACGAGCTTTTTCTACATAGCGCTCTAGATAAATTCCGCCTTGCTTAAAATTGTTCTGACTCAATCGTTGTACGGTTTGGAACAATTCAGCCAATTGCTCTTTACTGCGGCAAAGTTGCAATCCGATTCCACCACCTCCCGCAGTACTTTTCAGCATCACCGGATAGCCAATTTTCTCAGCCTCGATCTGAGCTTGTTCAACACTCTCTAGCAGTGCAGTTCCCGGCAATAAAGGCACTTGATTTTGAGCCGCTAACTCTCGTGCGGTATGTTTCAATCCAAAGCTTCTCATTTGGTCGGGAGTTGGTCCAATAAACACAATTCCCGCTGCTGCACAAGCTTCCGCAAACTCAGCATTCTCGCTCAAAAAACCATAGCCCGGATGAATGGCTTGCGCTCCTGTTTGTTGAGCCGCCTCAAGAATTCGATCCCATCTGAGATAGCTATCTGATGCCAATGCAGACCCGATCGAGATCGCTTCACTCGCCATCGACACAAAAGGCGTATATTGATCCGCCTCGGAATAGACTGCGACGGAGGCGATCTTTAATCGATCGAGTGTCCGAATAATCCGACAGGCGATTTCTCCACGATTGGCAATCAGAACTTTCTGAAACATAGTTTTAGATG
>JADEXW010000617.1 GCA_015206935.1 Pseudanabaenaceae cyanobacterium LEGE 13415
CAATTGGCAGAGGTTCGCAAGACTTGGCACTTAACCTAACAGACACGCCGCTGGAAAAATCAAATACTCTAAGAAAAACAGTTTCCAAATGAATTGATAAAAGCGTGTGACTTCTGTTTTGTCTTGCAAATCAATTTTGTAGCTGCGGAGCCACATTGAACTGAGTGCCATGAGATGACTCAGCACAAGGAACAGTGCATTGACTCCAGGGAGAAAGAACGCGATCGCAACGATCGATAAATAACACGCGCTCAAAACTGCACGCGCCAGATTAAACACCGGACGTTGACCCAGTTTCAGGGTTAGCGTCCGGATGTTGTATTGTCGATCGCCTTCAGTATCGGGCATATCTTTGAAGATTGCGATCGCGAACGTGAACACCAAAATAAAAATCGTTAACGCCCAAACATTGGCGGGGATCGGAAATCCTTGATTAAAGTGCAAGAACAATCCGAGATTGACGACCGCGCCTCTAACCGTAAAGATACACAGCGATGCCCAAAACGGAAATCGTTTCAATCGAACAGGTGGCAAAGAGTAGAGTGTCCCGATCGCTAAACTTAATCCCACCATTCCAAACAGATAAGCGCTTTGAGAAATGGCAACCGCGATCGCGGTCATTCCGGTGAGAAACACGATCGCACGACCCTGCCAAATAGAAAATTCTCCAGAGGCAAGGGGCAAATGCGGCTTATTGATTTTATCGATCGCAATATCTTCAAGCTGATTTAAGCCGACGATGTAGATATTGCCGCAAATGCAGGCAATCCAAGGCGCAATTAATGCGGTTGGGGGAAGGGAAAGTTGTCGATCGCTTCCCAACACGATCAAATACAGTCCTAAAACACTCAGCGTTGTTCCAATCACCGTGTGAGGACGGGAAAATTTCCAGAAAGCGTAGGCATAACGTTGAATGGGATTAGAAGACGAAGTTCGATTCATGTGCGTTCTGGAATCCTGACTTTTCTCACCGTACCGTGGTTCTAAGCTTTCTTACCGCAGAGTAATCCAAATTTAATCAATCCGCGTTTGTAGCCTTGCTGCATCGTGCCAAGCGATAAGGCAGCTTGAATCGTTGTCCACCCAGACGTGAGCAAGCCAAAGAGTGCGGAAGGCGTGAAGGCGGAATCGATTACGACATCCCAAAAAGGCGCGACGGCTCTTGACCAATCATCAGTTCGGATGTCTTGGAGTCCCAGATTTTGTGCGATCGCTTCGTATTCAGGCAATGAGATCACATAGGGCAAACAGTAAACTCGATAAATTTCGGCAAGTCTTTTTCGATCGTCTACCGTCAGCGGTACTTTATCGGTTGGACGATGACACCAAGTTGCCATGATAAAAGTTCCACCCGGTTTGAGAACGCGAACACACTCTTGTAAGAATTTTTGCTTATCAGGCATATGTTCCCCGCTTTCGAGCGACCAGACCAAATCGAAAGAATTATCAGGGAATGGCATATTTAGCGCATCCGCAACTTGGAATTGGGCATTGATATTATTCGATCGTGCCCGTTCCGCTGCTCGATTCGCTTGTACTGGACTGAGCGTGATCCCCGTTGCTGTCGCTCCGAATTTCTCAGCTAAATACAGCGAACTTCCTCCGATCCCACAGCCCACATCCAGAATTTGTTCCGCCTCAGTAACGTTCGCCCAGTTCAGCAATTCTTCGATTAAATCGATCTGTGCCTGTCTGCGTTCCTTTTTCGTCTTGCCGTCTGCGCCGTAGTAGCCGTGGTGCATATGTTCGCCCCAGACCTGTTCCCACAGACCCGAAGACGCATCATAAAACTGCCGGATTTGTTCAGATAGAGATGAAGTCATAGATAAGTACGATCGGAAATTGTATTTAATTTATCAAATCAGTTTGAGAAAAAACGAATCATCTCAAACTAATGAAAGCTATTGATAACCGCAGATTAACTAGGTAATAAAAACTACGGTTCTACAGAATTGGTTCCAGGATTTATCTTTATGTCTAGAGATCAATATCTGTGGACGTAGTTTTATCGCATGACCAAGAAAAAATTACCCTTTAGGGTGCTGGGCGCTAATTCTGGGGATCACTTAAATGGAGATAGCTCTAAGAAAAGGCAGGAAAAATCAAACTTAAGTTTCTGCATAACTTGAAGAGTTCACCCCTGTATATGGGTATGTTGAGCCTTAATTCCTAAGCCGCTCATTCAGCCAAATCATCTCATTCCAACCTTGATCAAGGCTTTGTGATTCTCTCTTCTAAAGTTCACGGAAATCCAAGATTTGCTGTGTATCTTGTAGTGAGAAAAGAAACAATTCCTCAGCCTTGAAACAGCAAAAAACTCTCTCTTATTTCTTTGGGAAGGTCATCATGTCTGAGTCACAAATTACCTTTGATTTTCCACTTTCTTCAGGTCAACCACGCAACAAATTCGACCTACTTAAGCCGATCCGCAACTGGTTTGATTCGATCGAAGTCAACGATCGTAAGTCCGCTCATCTCATCTGCAAGCTGATCCCGGCACAATGCCCTTTCGAGCGCGAGATTAAGGTATTCGGACGCACGATCGTTCATATCCCGCCCATGTGCAAGCTAAATCCGCTGTACGATCAATTCGTCGCTTTGCGGTTCCGCGCACTCTGCTACTTGGTTGATGAATGCGGCGAAATGGTGGTTTAAGCGAGCTTTGCCGCTAACTGGGTTGTGTCCAAATCCTTGCCGATAAAGACCAATCGAGTTTGCCGCATTTCATCAGAACGCCAGGGTCGATCGTAAAAATGCTCGAATCGTGATCCCACGCCTTGAACAACCAGCCGCATCGGTTTATTGGGAACTGCCACGAATCCCTTCACGCGGTAGATTTCCTGCTCTTGAACCAGTTTTTCTAATTGCGATCGCAGTTGATCGGGATCAAACGATTTATCCAGGATCAAATGCGTCGATTGAATTTCATCATCGTGATCGTGTTCTTCTTCGGTGTCGTGATGACTTGGACGCGCGGCTAAGTTCTCTTCAACGGCTGCATTAAAGCCGAGTAATAGATTGGGATCAATTTCTCGATCGCTGCGTCCATGTTCAACGATCTTGACGGCTCTCGGCAGTTCTTGTTCGACTATCGATCGAACTTGTCCCTGAGCTTCAGAATCCACGAGATCGGTTTTATTCAAAATCACGAGATCCGCACAAGCAAGCTGATCCTCGAATAGCTCTTGTAACGGAGTTTCATGATCCAGGTTTGGATCTGCCAATCTCTGAGCTTCAACCGCTTGGAGGTCTGCCGCCAAAGTTCCAGTGGAAACCGCTTCGCAATCAACAACGGTAATCACTCCATCCACCGTTGCTGCATTCCGAATTTCATGCCAGCGGAATGCTTTGATTAATGGTTTGGGTAATGCTAAACCAGAAGTTTCGATCAGGATGCAATCTAAGCTGTCTCGACGTTTGAGCAGTTCCAACATGGTTGGGAGGAATTCTTCTTGGACGGTGCAGCAG
>JADEXW010000618.1 GCA_015206935.1 Pseudanabaenaceae cyanobacterium LEGE 13415
TTGCATATCCATAATCACAAAGCGGTCTTGCAATTTCCCGCATTGATTCAGCGCGTCGCCAAAAACGCCTGCTCGATCGGCATCATTCAGCGCCTGAGACTCTGGAAAAACAAACAATGTCACTTCATCTTCTTTCGCGATCGCTTCAATTCCTCTTTGTAAGTCTGCTGCTGAAATGACTCCTTTGGCTTCAGCCATTGTTCCGACTGAAACAACATAGCCAGGTCCGCCCCCATTCTTAAAGTAGGCTTGCATCGCATAGTACAGATTATGCTTCGGAGATTCTTGAATGCTTCCCGTGACCTTTCGATCTACCACTACAGATTGATTCAGCGTTTCTTCGATCATCACGATAATGCCTTGTGCTGGCTCAGTCTTACCAAAGGATTGCTCGTATTCCAACAGCGAAGTAATGCGGACTGGAATAGGCATCCCTGCTTCATCTGCCTGATCTTGTGCAGCTTTAGCTGCTTTTCCTAAATCGGAATCGTCTGCTGCTTTTTGTGCAGCATCTACAGCGCTTTGTGCATCACTGACTGCTTTTTCCGCATTTGTCACCGCATCTTTTTTCGCCTGATCATCTGGAGTCGCTTCTAATGCTTTCTTGGCATTTTCTAACGCTGTTTGAGCCGTTTTTAAGGCATCCTGCGCCGTTTTCAGTGCTTTTGCCAAATCCGAATCAGCTAATGCTTTCTGAGCATCCGCCGCTACTTTTTTCTTATCTGATGCTTCTTTTGCAAGGTCTATCCCGTCAATGATCACCTTTTCGGTATAGCCAATAAAGACCGGAATCGCCGTTGCAACTTCAGCGATCGACGGTGGAAATTTAGAAATTTCCTCAATATAGACACCTGGAGTTTTGTAAGTAGTTGCCATAGCAATGGAATGGGTAGTGATTACAGGTAGATATCAGAAAAGATAGCGATCGATGCTTTCTGAGTGCTTGAATCAAGGCGGGACTCAGGCTTAATTTGAGTCACCCTCGGTGCGGGTAGTAACTGATCTTTGCCATCTGTAAAAAAACGGCGAGGACGCTGCAACAATCCTTGAGGACGCTGAGTGAAGTAAGTGGTTTCATTGTCATACTGCAATTGAAGCGATCGTAGCTGATCTGGACTAAAGCCATGTGGACGGTTATAGCGATAGCGCCAGTAGGTCGATCGGTTCTTAAACCGGATGACGAAGGTTTTCGGTCGAATCAAAGTCTGTCCTTGTTCAAGCTGCAAGAGCGAGAATGGTGAGGACTGACGCGGCTGCAATACAATTTCAACCGCTCCCCATCGATTTGCACTCGCTTCAGGACTGATCGAAGTCGAGGGCTGCTCAGGCAGGAACCGTTGATCTTGTTGAGAAACGTACTGACTCATCGGCAGTGCTTCCCAATCCTCTGGGTTGGGTTCATCGGTCGTTGAAGTGCGATCGCGAATTGCTTCCCAGGTTTGATTCTGATGAGTGACCAACTGTCCCATCTGATAGCTCTGATTCCGTCCATATGATGGTAAAGCTTGTGTGAGAAATAAGGTAGTACCCTGCTGGGTACCCGATCGACTTGAGAAATAGTAGAGAGCGCGATCCTGGGCTGTAAAGGGCAGATTTGTAAAATTAGCAAAGCGAGGATCACGCACCCTCAACCAGAACAAGAGCAAATAAGGTCGATCGACTGGAATCTGGGTTTGAAATACACCAGGTTTAACTTGAATGACTTCAGCAAAGAGGGTCGCACCGCGCGGTTGAGGACGAAAGCGCCAATGCAAGTTTTGCAAAATCCGCGTACATTCTGGAGTCGGAACTAACGCCAGAATGTCTGAGATATCGTAATTGTCAGGTAAGGATTGATCGAGATTGCGTTGTCCCAAGTAATAGTCGTGCCAGAGTTCGAGATCGAGAACTTTTTTGTACAGAATCTTCATAACGGACTGAGGACTGAGAAGGGTTAGATGGCATTGATTTCAGTAATGATGGGAACTTCGGCTTGCCGTTTTTCTGCTTCGATCGCAATCAATCGAACCCGATACAGCACGAAAGGAACTTGCTTCCCTCCCAGCGATCCCCAGAGGTGATTCAGTTGCTCAAAGGTAAGAGAATACAAGTCTGGGATGATCTGAACATCGTGGGAAATATTTCCAGGTGCAGGACTGGTTGAGAAAGAAATGTCCGTTTGTGCCTGAAAACATTCGATCACTCTTGAAAGAAGTCTGAGCGCGGTTTCGTATTGGTTATGTAAGACCGAAAAGAGAATGAACAGATTCAAGCTAATTGGAGGATTTTTGTAAATTGTGCGATTGTTTTCCACTCGATAGTAAGGCGCATTTTTGAGCGTTGTTTCTTCTTGAAGATTAACTAGACCCATGACGATGTGCCCGTTTAGTTGATTGTTAGAGCCGCCGAGTTGTTCAGCCAGCGCAATGTTATCTATTAGCACGATCGGGTTTGCTCCCAACGTTGGCTCAAGCTCAGAGATGTAATCTTGCAAGGTCGCTTGCATCAACCGCATCGCATCAAAAATCATAGAACACCCCTTACAAAGGAAATCTACCGACAATTCAAAGCTTGTCGATCGAATGAATCATGACGAGCAAACAATCACGATCGCATCGTGCTTGAGTTGCTTGTACAGCAAAAGGACTAAGCCAAAGCTTTCAACGCTGTTGATACCTCCTTGCGTTGAGCTTCTGGCATCATAAACAGTCATCACACTGTCATTCGGAGTGCTTCAAGAATCGCAAATTGTATCGCGCACAATTCTAGCTACCTTACAGAGGAAGTAGTAAGGTTCTAGGATTTCAGCTTTTACGCCCTAAAAAATTTGGCATACATTAAACTTTTTGCAATGACCCGGATTGAAGCGTTGTAGAGAGCCAATACACAGACAGACAATGCTATGCAAATTCAAGCAGTTGTATAAAGAGTAACATGAGATATAAGATGCTACTCTTTCCCTAATTAAAGCTGCTTCAAATTCAAATTCAGCTTAGAATTCATGAATATTAACGGAAGACGGGAACTTCGTTATTTTTGCTGCTTTAAATGGAATTCGGAGGCTACACAAACAATGCTTAGAAGGGGCAGATTCTAAGCTGCTTACATTCTGGTTGGCAACACACTTTAGAGAGTGTATTGATGCTCATTGAATGACTGCTCATTGAACTTGACTAATGTGAGCCGCAACAATCTGCCAAGCTCCATCCTGCGAAAGTGCCCACACGCGAGTATATCGAAAGTCTCCGTTTGCAGGTTGATTATTGTAGTAACCCACAATCTGCATTCGGACTGACACGATCGCGACTTCTTGATGCAGTTGAATCTGTTGCTCTGAAGGGTGCATCTCTTGAATTTTGAACAATCCGGACTCATGTGCAGCAAGATCATCCTGTTTGCTTAAAACTTCTCCAAGATGACTGGTAATCATAATTTGCGGAGCGAGTAGCTGATCTAAAACGTGAATATCAGAAGCTGTCTCTTA
>JADEXW010000619.1 GCA_015206935.1 Pseudanabaenaceae cyanobacterium LEGE 13415
GATTCCTAGAATTCGGTCAACCTGAGCTAAGATTGCTACACCGCATGAAAAGATTGCGATCGTCTTGCTGAATCTACGTACCATTGAGAAAACTCCCCGATCGGGAACTGAGGAAGTTGGAATGCTGGTTTGCCCTCAATGTCAATTTGAGAACCCAGAAAATCATAAGTTTTGTCAGGCGTGCGGAACCTCGTTGTCAGAGAAGTCTTGCCCTAACTGCGGTGATCTGGTCGATTGGAGCGCGTACAAATGCTCAAATTGCGAAACGATTACAGGGACAATTCGATCGCTCTGGATATCCCACCCTTCCGATACGCTACAAATTGATCCCCGATATCAAATCCTTAAATCTTCTGGAGCGCTCTGGCAAGTTCTCGATCGCGATCCTCTCAAACCTGCAATCATCGATACGCCACCAGATAGCGCCGTTCCTTATCTCGAATTAGAGCCATATTTACACCAGATTTTGCCGCTGTTGTTGAATGCTTGGCAAGACGGAGAGCGGAACATTTTAATTCTCGAAGATCGATCGCACCTTACAATTCTAAGCGACTTTCTTAGCACCAGTAAGAATGTGCCCTTGCTGCAAATTCTCCATTGGTTTTATGAAATGATCGATATTTGGGAAGCGCTGGAACCCTATAACCTGTGTCACAGTCTAATAGAATCCCCGAATTTGCGATTAGACGAAGATCAACTTCTGTGTTTAGAGCGATTGATTCCCCACCAAACCCCCGCGCCCACACTAAAAAACTTGGGTACAATCTGGCAAAACCTACTCGCTCAACTGTCTCAAACCCAATCCGCATCTTTACATTTATTGATCGCGGCTCTGCTGTCCGAATCTGTTTCAACGCTTGATGAGCTACGATCGCGATTGAAATCGATCGCGCACGATACCCAATCCGACTTTACTGACTCTGAGATCATGTCTGACCCGCAATCGCCCGAAGATTTTTCCAGTGCTTCTATTCCCGAACCCACTTTAGAACAGGCTGTCACCATCATCGCTGAATCCGATCACGACAGCGATGATATGCCGACGGTCGTTCTTCCGATGCAGTTGTTCAGCCTAGAAGATGCTGGACGGACAGATATTGGACGACAGCGGGATCACAATGAAGATTGTTTTGGAATTGATACGCAGATTGATAAAGTCCAGTCTCCAACGAACAAAGTGATCCAGGCACGAGGGCTATACGTCCTGTGTGATGGGATGGGAGGTCATGCCAGCGGAGAAGTGGCGAGCCAGATGGCAATGGATACATTGAGAAATTATTTTCGACAGTACTGGCGCGAGATAGATCAGGGTAGTCATTCTACGAAACTGCCGTCTGCGGATGTGATACGGCAAGCAATTCAGCAGGCAAATAAAGCGATTTATAACGTGAATCAGGAAGGACTACGATCGGGCAGCGGCAGAATGGGAACAACCTTAGTCATGCTAATGATTCATGACACAGAAGCCGCCGTTGCTCATGTGGGAGATAGTCGCCTCTATCGCTACACTCGCAAGCATGGGCTAGAACAAATCACGCTTGATCACGAAGTGGGACAGCGAGAAATTTTACGCGGTGTTGAACCTGATATTGCTTACGGTCGTCCGGATGCTTACCAATTGACACAGGCACTCGGTCCACGTGATGAATATTTTGTGAATCCAGATGTGCAATTTTTTGAAATTAACGAAGATATGGTGCTGCTCCTTGCATCAGATGGACTTACCGATAATGATTTGCTTGAAACCTATTGGCAAAGTCATATTGATTCAATGCTGAGTTCGCAAACCAATCTGGATCAAAGCGTGAGCAATTTGATTGATTTGGCGAATCAGTACAATGGGCATGACAATATTACTGCGATCGCGGTTCGTGCCAAGGTTCGTCCGAATCTCGATCAGATGAAGTAACTCAAGCCATCCGAATCCGATCGCGTCCTGCAAGTTTAGCTTGGTAAAGAGCGCGATCGCACTCCACTAACAATTCTTCTGGCAACATCTCTTCGGTTGGAATCACACTCGCAATTCCAAAGCTTGCGGTTACAAAATGACTCATTTGGGAGGCTGAATGCGGCAGTTGCAAGCTCTGAATGGCTTTCTGAATCTGCGTTGCTACCTTTAGCGCACCCTTGGGCGGCGTATTGGGTAAGAGAACCGCAAACTCTTCGCCGCCATATCGAGTGACTAAATCAGAAGAACGACGGACTGAATTTGCGCTCGCACTTGTCACTTTTCGCAGACATTCATCCCCCATCTGATGTCCATACACATCGTTGTACTGCTTGAAATAATCCAATCTGAGTTCGGGATAAGAAATTGCGTTCAACCGCCCTGGCAAATGGAATTTGCGGCTATACATCTGATCTGCAATCTGCAAAATCATAATATTGCAAAAACCGGGAGAGATCCCCCGGTCTTTTGAAACTAATCTTCTTCCCAGCTATCGACTGCTAACAGTTCGCTAACCGGGTCTTTCATCGAGAAGTCGAAGGCTTCGAGTTCTTGCTTCCAGTAGCTCCAATCATCACCATAGAGCAACGCAATCTTCCAGAGACTATCACTGGGTTTCAGCAGTTTCGAGTCTACTAATTTTTGAACTTGACGCTGCAATTTTTCCATCGGATGGGCGACCTGTAGGTTCATACCATTCATCTCTACCAAAATTTAGATTGTGAATTAATTGTGCGAATGTTGATTGCAATTGACCGGATCGAACACATATCACTGTGGAGGTGTCTGTTTCTTACGGTGCGTTGCCATTTCAGTTACCAATGTTAGCGTACTTCCTTTGTTTTTTGACAAGTCGTTTCATCATTTCAATGATTCGGATTGCCGTACCCTGATCAGGATGATTTATCAATTTAGTTCTACAAATTAAGTCGGTCAATTTTCGTCAATCTTGAGTGACATTTCGTTGCTAATTTGGAAGCCCATTTTCTCATAAACCCGTTGTCCTACTTGCGAGGTATGCAGCAAGATTTGCGTACAGTTAATTGAAGAAAGATATTCGATCGCAGTTTGCATGAGTCGAGTTGCAATTCCTTGTCGCCGATATGTCGGTTCTACATACAGCCCCCAAATGTATCCATATTGAACGATGTGAATAATCTGTGGATAGCCTTTCTGATATCGCTGACAGCCAATAAAACCGATCAATTGTTGTTCGATTTCTGCAACAAAACCTTGATATTGATCGACCTTCCGAGCAGATGCAATCCATTCCAAGATGATTTCTCGGCAATTTGGATCGATCATCGCTTCGGTTGCTCCGATTTCGAGTGCAATTTGCTTCAGAGCATAAATGGCAATTTCATCATCTGTAGTGGCTCGAATGTTCAGCATGGTTGCATTGTTTTTGCACGACGTTGCAACAATAAACCATACTCTAAACTCTCGACCACGGCTTGGTAAGACGCTTCCAAGATGTTTCCTGATACTCCCACCGTTGCCCAACGTTGGAT
>JADEXW010000620.1 GCA_015206935.1 Pseudanabaenaceae cyanobacterium LEGE 13415
CAATCCGATTCCATTGTTTCAGCGAAGAGTTTCGCAGCATGGCGACCCCTCCAGATTCTCTTGTCTCTAAATTATCCAACTGAAAGAGTCCTTGCTCACAGTTTCAACACAAACCTACACCTGTAAGCCCCTAAATCCCCCAATTCTGGGGGACTTTGATTCTTGTTCCCCCAAACTTGGGGGTTAGGGGGCACTAGCCGACTACAACGCAGTGAAGCACTTTATCAAACTCAGATTGATCTTAGTTTTCCTTGTTATAAGAATCGCGGATTTGCTTAAGTTCAGTCAGTTGCTGTTCCACAATTTGCAGCACTTGATTAAGTGCAGGAACGACATCTGGCTGTAATTGATCCACTATCAACGGTGTTGCGGTTTGAGTATGGCTATGCAGTTCGTCCATTTTTTGCTGTAATTTCTGAGCGATTCCGAGCGCATCGCGGCTGAGACTGGTTAATTGCTGTTTCTGGTAGAACTTCAGAGCTGCTCCCCGAAGGACTTGAAGGGTGGCATGTTCGCCCGTTGGAGAGGGCATGATTCGCAATCGTAAGAGAACGCGATCGCGCTGATACGATCGCTCGATTTCGACCTGTTGCACTTGAGTCACCGGAGTTAGCGGTAAATGTGTGAGCTGTTTCAATTCATCCAAAAGCGCTTGAAATTTTGACAGCGGAACGGACTCGATCGCGGATTGCAGGACTCCATTTTGGCTCCAGAGAATCCGTCCGTGTTTTTCTTGTCGCTCAAAGAAGAGTCGTCCAATTCCGTTTCCAAGCACTCGTCCCAGAAGTTCTTGAATCAAACGAGAAGGGGGAAGTTGGCTGATGAGTGCGATCGGTTCGTCGCGGTAACGGGTGCTGATGGTTAATTCTGGAAGGGCACTGTGAGGATCGCTGATTGTGTCCTGTAGCGATCGCGCTTCGGGTTTGTGACATTCTTCCCACTCTAACTCGTCTGGACTTTCGACGACTAACGTTTCCTTGCTGTGGAGATCTGGCTCTTTTTGTGGCTCTGGAGATCTAGGAGGAGTTGGAGGAGGCGCGGGACGATTTTGATTGTAATTGAGGTAGGTTGTGAGAATCGTATGGTGATGTTCTGAAGAGAGACTTTGAGGAGCGAGCGAATAGTTTTGATAGCCGATCATGCGACGAGCGTAATCGAGTGCTGCCACATCATCGAGCATCACCATCCCTAAATGCAGGGTGTTGCCTTCGATCGACAATGGCAAAATTTGATGATATAAGCAGGCTTCAAACGGAAGAACGCGATCGATCAGTTGAAAGATTTTTTCTGTGTCCATGTGCGGTGCTAACCTCTGGGATCAAGTGTTCTCGACCGATCCCCACTTTAGAGCGAGATGCTGCTAGTATTCCCATCGGTGAAAATCTCTGTTCATGAAAAATAAGTTGGCATTCAAATTAAACAATCGAGAAGATTCAACGATCGTGTTGTTTCTACATGGTTTCCTGGGAAGCGGTGCAGAGTTTGATGCGATCGTGAATCGATTGCCGTTTTCCTGTCTCACGATCGATCTTCCGGGTCACGGCGAAACTCAGTTTCCAGATCCGTACACGATGGAGAAAACAGCAGAGGCGATCGTAGAGTTGCTGAATGAGTTGAAGATTAATCAAGCCAATATAGTCGGCTATTCGATGGGAGGTCGTTTAGGGCTTTATCTAGCATTAAATTATCCAGAGCGATTTCCAAAGGCAGTGATTGAATCGGGTTCGCCTGGATTGCAAACAGAGCAGGAACGATTAGAAAGAATTGAACGCGATCGCACTTTAGCAACTCGAATGGAGACAGATTTCGATCAATTTTTAATCAATTGGTACAATCAGCCGCTCTTTCAATCAATCAAAGCACATCCGAAATTTGATCAAATGCTGCGGGAACGATCGCGAAATAATCCGATTGAAGTCGCGCGATCGCTTCGGGAAATGGGAACAGGAATGCAACCGAACTTATGGGAAAAATTGCGATCGCATCAGAATCCGATTCTATTAGTGGTCGGGGAATACGATCGAAAGTTTGTCGCATTGAATCGAGAAATGGAATCAATTTGTGAAACCGCAGAATTATTGATCGTGCCTGATGCGGGGCATAACATTCATTTTGAGCAACCGGAAGCGTTTGTCGATCGAGTCCATACTTTCTTCTATGATTTAGGCAGATAAATACTTAGGCGCAATTTGTGGAACCGACCGAGACACAGTACTTAGTTTTGAATGCTCTAGAAACCTTGAGATTGTTAATTCACAGCTTCTATGATGAAGAGGCAGGAAATTGGTATATCAGAACACCTAGCCCAATTTTACCGATCGCTAAACTCCTGCCTGATGGTGATATCGTTCCAATTAACGACTCGCAACAGCTATGACACACCCTACCGACCTAAAACGGCAACAATATCAGCGATTAACTGAGATCTTTGATACGGCACGACAGCGTTACTTAGAAGCAGGGGGCGATCCAACACGATCGTCCGGTAGCTTGTATGGTGATGAATTCCTATCTGATGAAGAGAAGGCAGAAATTCGCGCTTTGGGGAAACAGCTATTTCCTGAAACTAAGCCTGATTCCAATGTTGATCGCTAATGCAATTTACAAAACAATTCCATCTTGATGAATGTTTCGATAAAGCTGAATTACTCCCTGCTCGAATTCATCTAGTGCAGCAGGTCTAGCCGAAACGAGCGTGTCTGTTTCTAATTCAATCGGATAAACTAACTCGACGATGTTTCTTAATTCTTGAAAGTAGTCAAACGGTGGATTCAGCACCACTAATAAATCAATATCACTTTCGTCGTGAGCTTCATTTCGTGCAACCGAACCGTACAAAATCAGTTGAGATAAACGATCGCCATAATGCTCGGTTAAACATTGCTTCGTTTGTTCGATCGCTTTAAGTGTATTAGTATCCGCAGAAATCATTGGAGTTCACACTAAATCACACGCTGATTCTAACCACAAAAAAGCAGCCCCATTTCTGAGACCGCTATCAGACCACACAGTAACTTTTTCGCGCTTCAGATCCGCGCTGCTTCCAAATCTGTTTCCGGCAGCAGAATCATCGTCTCAAAGCCGATTCTGCCCATCTCCGGTTCTTCTCCCATTTCCATCTCAACCAAATACGACCAGTTCCCAGCCTCTGCGTGAAACTCTCGTACTTTTCCTTCGCCCCCAATGAAGCGCACAAACTGATCGGGGCTAAATTTCGGCATCGTCATTCCAGCAAACATAATCCTAATTCCTTCGCACTTGCTTCTTTTCCTTACTTCAACGATCGCTGGCTCATTGCAGACAGAATAACTAAAGCTTTGATGAAGATGTCTCCCCCGTATGGGTAAACCTCAAGATGAAATCCGTCTTCCTTGGGAATTAGCGCATTTCAGTTGTTTGGTATGATGCAACACAAAAGTCAATGCGAAGGGAAACGCTACGGTCAATGCTGACA
>JADEXW010000621.1 GCA_015206935.1 Pseudanabaenaceae cyanobacterium LEGE 13415
GTCTGGTTGTCAAGATATTTCTCCACTAAAGCTAGTTCTGGGTTGGGGAACTCAATTTGTACCGGGTGGGAAAAAGCTCTTTATTAGAGTCAAAGCCTTTATCGCGATCGCAAATCTTACCTGCGGCAAGATCTCAATAGAAAAATCTGCTAAATTGTCTATCAGGCAATATAATAACCTAACTTGCTTGATAGGCAAATTCATGGAAAGCTCGATCGAGACTCTACTCAAGCCCGAATTAGCCAAACTAGGGCAACGGTTACGTGCTTTAAGAACAGAACGAGGTTGGACATTAAGCGAATTGAGTGAGCAAGCTGATGTGTCTGAAGCTTACTTATCTCGTCTAGAAGGGGGCGATCGCCAGCCATCTCTAGCCGTTCTGTTCAACTTGGCGCGGGTGTATGGCGTATCACTGCCCGATCTCTTTGGCTCAAAGTCAGAAGACTCAAAGCCAGTGGCTCCAGAACGAAAGGCTTCTGCTGGCGTGGTGATTCGCGCAGGAGATCGCTTGCTTCAAGAGGGCAATGGACTGCGTTACGCTTCCCTCGCTGGCGGAAATCGCCTGTCGGATTTGCATCCCCTCCGTGTAATCGTGCCTGTGAATCAAAAGGCAGACCATCATTATCAGCACAGTGGCGAAGAGTGGCTCTATGTTCTCTCTGGACAGCTAGTTCTGACCCTCGCAGATGAAGAGTTTTTGCTCAATCCCGGTGATGCCGCTCATTTCGATGCGTTTCTTCCTCACGATCTTTCTGCGATCGGAGAACAAGACGCTGAGATTCTTCTCGTTGCCTGTACGCCCACACGCTCTTTATTGAAAAGTTACCTCTCGTAAGCAATCATGATGACCAATGCAGAGATTCTGACCCAAGCCGACCCGATCGTGGCTCGTTTGATTCAACAAGAGCTACAGCGCCAACGTGACCACCTGGAACTGATCGCCAGCGAAAATTTCACGTCCCCCGCAGTGTTAGCAGCACAAGGATCAGTCTTGACTAACAAGTATGCTGAGGGGTTGCCTGGAAAACGGTACTACGGCGGCTGTGAGTTTATTGACGAGATCGAACAGATTGCGATCGATCGGGCAAAGCAGTTGTTTGGCGCAGCCCACGCGAACGTTCAACCTCACGCGGGTTCACAGGCAAACTTTGCGGTCTGTCTCGCTCTCCTCAAACCTGGTGACACGATTCTGAGCCTTGACCTATCGCATGGTGGGCATCTGACGCATGGCGCATCGGTCAACTTTTCCGGGCAGTGGTTCCAGGTCGTGCATTATGGCGTTCGTCCCGATACGGAACGACTGGATTACGACCAGATCCGCGATCTAGCCCGACAGCACCGACCTCGGCTCATTCTCTGTGGCTACACGGCTTACCCACGTCAGATCGACTTCACGGCATTTCGAGCGATCGCGGATGAAGTCGGATCTTACCTTCACGCAGACATTGCTCACATTGCGGGCTTAGTCGCGACGGGACATCACCCAAATCCATTGCCGCTTTGCGATGTGGTGACAACGACCACGCATAAGACCTTGCGAGGTCCAAGAGGCGGCATGATTCTCAGTCGTGATCCAGAAATTGGGCAGAAGTGCGATCGCGCTGTCTTTCCCGGTAGCCAAGGTGGACCGTTAGAGCATGTGATTGCAGCCAAAGCGATCGCGTTCGGAGAAGCCCTGCAACCGCAATTCAAAGACTACATTGCTCAAGTATTGAAGAATGCTCAAGCTCTAGCGACTCAATTGCAGCAGCGCGGCTTCAAGCTTGTGAGTGATGGTACAGATAATCATTTGATGTTGCTGGATCTCCGTCCACAGCAGTTGACCGGGAAAAAAGCAGACCAATCTCTAGGACAGGTCAATATCACAGTGAACAAAAACGGCGTTCCCTATGACACTCAACCACCTTGGATTACGAGTGGGATTCGCCTCGGCTCTCCTGCCCTGACGACCCGAAAGATGGGAATCAGAGAATTTCAGGAAATTGGCAACATTATTGCCGATCGCTTGTCCAATCCAGAGAATGAAACGGTAGCCTTGGACTGTCAGAAACGAGTTTCAGAGCTATGTGCCGCCTACCCACTTTATTCTCATCTTGAACAAGCTGAACCAGTCCTGAGTAGCAAAAGTTAGGGAGCAAGATCGTGGAATTAGCAAACAAAGTCGCGATCGTCACCGGAGCCACCAGTGGAATTGGTGCAGCCGTGGCGAGAATCCTGGATCAAGCGGGAATGCAATTAGTCTTAACCGGACGGCGGTACGATCGTTTAGAGCAACTGACCAGGGAGTTGAAGCAAGCCGTATTCTTGTCAGGAGACATCACAGAGCCAGAGTTGCCCCAAAAACTACTCAATCTGAGTTTGCAGACCTATGGACGCTGTGATGTCGCCTTTAACAATGCTGGAGTGCAAGCAGTTGGAACTGTTGAAACGATCGAGATTGAAGCGGTCTGTCAAATGGTGCAGGTCAACGTGGAAGCTGCTTTTCGCTTCGCCTATGTTGTTCTCAAACACTTCCAATCCATCAATGACGGACATCTGATTAATACCTCAAGCGTTTTAGGCACAAAAGTCAGAATAGCGGCGGGTGCGCATGCGGGGACAAAATATGCGATCGAAGCCTTCTCGGAAGCCCTACGCATGGAGCTAGCCAATACAAGAGTTCGGATTAGCTGCATCGAACCAGGACTCGTCAAGACCGAACTGCACGATTACTGGGAAATCCATCCTACCGAGAGCTTGAATGTCCCCCAACCCCTTCAGCCAGAAGACATTGCTCGCTACGTGCGCTTTATCTTGGAGCAACCTCCCCACATCCGAATTCCAAAACTGATGGTGCTACCGGAATCTCACATTGTCTAAATTATGAAGAAAAACATGAGAGTTCACTATTTGCAGCACGTTCCCTTTGAAGGACTGGGCAGTATTGCGACTTGGATGACTAAACAAAACCATTTGTTATCCTGTATCAGGCTTTACGCCAATGATCCCTTACCCGCTGTGGATGATTTTGATTGGCTGATTGTCCTAGGCGGACCGATGAATATCGATGAAGAAGAGCAGTATCCCTGGTTAATTGTTGAGAAACAGCTAATTAAACAAGCGATCGAACAAAAGAAGATAGTGCTTGGCATTTGTCTGGGAGCGCAACTGATTGCAGATGCTCTGGGTGCAAAAGTGTATGCAGGGCAACACAAAGAAATTGGATGGTTTCCGATCAGAACAACCGAAGCCGTTCAGCAATCTCATGCCCTTGGATTTCTGCCTGCTCAACTGACCGTTTTTCATTGGCATGGAGATACGTTCGAGTTACCAGAAAAAGCGACCCGACTAGCCTATAGCGAAGCGTGTCTCAATCAAGCATTCCTCTACAACGAAAAGGTACTTGGCTTGCAGTTTCACTTGGAAATGAATCGACAAAGTGTGCAGCAGATCATTGAAAACTGTGCTTCGGAAT
>JADEXW010000622.1 GCA_015206935.1 Pseudanabaenaceae cyanobacterium LEGE 13415
AAGCGACAGACCCTACATTGTTATTTTCTCTTGATCTGCACTGAATAACATAAACGATCGCCGCGTGAAATCGATTTACCATGTACGATCGCGCAATTTCCAACGGTATAAGCCGTATGCTGATAAACAATTAAAGGATGTCCTAATGGCACTTCTAACAGTTCACCTGTTTCATCATCAGCCTGTGTACATTCAATCACTGCATCAATCTTTTCTGTAAAAATTCCATGCTTTTCCAGAACCGTTAAACTAAGTTGTTTTTTCAGATCATCTACATAAGTCTTTCCCAATTCTGGAACAATGTAAGTCACATCAACACAGCCTGGAATGCCATTAAATAACAATACCTTCTTTTGGAAATAAGCAATTTTTACTGATAAGATTTCCTCAACTTCGGGTGGAACAGTCACTAATTCAAATACCAACGATCGAACTGTAATCGTAACATCTTGCTGCGCCATATCTGCTTCTAGTAACAAAGGACTAGAGAGCGAATGAGTTACTTTTTGCTGACTTGCGACAAAGGCTCCTTTCCCTTGCTGTACCACAACTAGACCTTGCTGAATTAGATTCGCGATCGCGCGTCTAGCTGTAATCCGACTCACCTCAAACTCTGACATTAATTGATGTTCACTCGGCAGTTGATCTCCCGGTTTATATTGTCCCTTGATCATGCGATCGCGGAGTTTTTTAGAAATCATACTGTGCAAAGGAATTCCCATAATTCGTAGCTTGAAATACAGAGTTTTGGTGATATATTGCTATTCTTGCTTGTTATAACAAGTCCAGCTTCTTAAGGTACACACGATGAGTTCATCTGTTTCTGAGTCTAACTTGATTGAACCCGATTCAAAGCGTCCCTCCCCGTTGAGCAACGAAGCTTTGAAGAACTTGAATACTCGATCGACCCTGAAAGGATTGTTCCAACTTTCAGCACACTTCGCAATTCTCGGCATCAGTGGCTATCTCTGGGGCACGAATCTAGGTCACAATTGGCTAATTGCGATTCCTGCTCTGATTGTTTACGGATTCGGTTTTGCTGCAATGTTTGCTCCCATGCACGAATCGTCTCACCGCACTGCATTCGAGAACAATCTACTAAACGATGCGGTTTGCTGGCTTGCAGGGGTGCTATCTTTCTACAACGGTGCGTTCTATCGCCGCTATCACAAATGGCATCATCGCCACGTGCAAGACTTCGACAATGATCCAGAGTTAAGCGATCCGATTCCTCAAAGCTTAGGTGAATATCTGCTCATGCTGAGTGGTGCATCTTGGTGGTGGGGCAAGCTGAAAACGCACTATCGAGTTGCAACTGGACAGCTAGAAGACTATCCGTACATTTCAGAAGAATCACGAGATAGTGTCATGTTTGCAGTTCGATCGCAGTTAGCAGTCTATGGAATTGCGATCGCGATTTCTCTCATTGCGGGTCATCCTTGGTTTATTACCTATTGGCTTTTCCCACTGATGGTTGGACAGCCGATGCTCCGAATGATTCTGCTGTCTGAGCATACCGGATGTACGCATGATACGAACCCGTTGACGAATACTCGATCGACGAAAACACTATTCCCGCTTCAGTTCTTGATGTGGAATATGCCCTATCATGCGGAACATCATCTTTATCCATCGATTCCATTCCATCAATTGCCTGCTGCACATGAACAGTTAGGAGAACATTTCACGTACAAAGACCAAGGCTATGTTGAGGTAAACTACAACTTTGCCAAAAATCTTGTATAGCGATCTGATCCGAGTTGTGAAATTCGGAAACGCCCCCTAACCCCCAAGTTTGGGGGAACAGGAATCTTAGCCCCCAAACTTGGGGGTTAGGGGGCACGATCAATCACGCATCTCACGACTATTTGAGAACTGCTACATGAGTCATTGTTTCACTCTAAAAGACTTTCCGCTGTACTGTGGTGCAACATTGCCCGAAGTGTCGATCGTCTATCAAACTTACGGGACATTAAATCGCGATCGAACTAATGTCATTCTCTACCCAACCTCCTACGGGGCACAGCATACAGACATCGACTGGCTGATCCGTCCCGATGGAATCTTAGACCCAACTGAATGGTTTATTGTGATTCCAAATATGTTCGGAAATGGTCTATCCACTTCACCGAGCAACAGTGAGATTGAAGTAGAAAGCATTTGGTTTAGTCACTACGACAATGTTCGCGCACAGAAACAGCTACTAGAGGAAGTCTTTCAGATTGAACAATTAGCACTAATCTATGGTTGGTCAATGGGCGCACAACAGGCTTATCATTGGGGTGCGCTTTTTCCCGATCGAGTTCTCAGAATTGCTGCGCTCTGCGGAACGGCTCGAACCACTGATCACAATCGAATCTTTCTCCAAAGCTTACGAACGGCACTAACCGCTGATCCAGCTTGGACAGGAACCCGATTTGAAAGATTGCCCGATCGAGGGTTTCGAGCCTTTGCTCATATTTATGCAAGTTGGGCAGCTTCCCAAGCTTTTTATCGTGAAGGTATCTACTATCAACTTGGCTATCGCTCATTAGAGGATTACATTGCTCGATTCTGGGAAACGAACTATCGCAAACGCGATCCACATAATCTATTAGCAATGATAGATACTTGGTTGCATTGCGATGTTAGTGACAATCCGATCTATCAAGGCAACTATATTGCTGCGATGAATGCGATCAAAGCGAAAACTTTTGTAATCCCTGCAACAACAGATTTGTACTTTACCCCAGAAGATTGTGCAGCGGAAGCCGCTTTAATCCCGAATGCAGAGTATCATCCGATCGAATCCATTTGGGGACATCGAGCAGGCAATCCGTATCAATATCCGCCTGATGCTGCGTTTATTCGATCGCTCATCCAAACCCTACTCCAACCATCATTATGACGCTTTCCCAAACCGCTCAAGCTCAAGGAATTCGCTACTTTCTGATTTCGTTTACTGACTTGTTTGGAGTCGATCGATCAAAATTAGTTCCAGCCGAAAGTATCGATCAAATGGCAACCAGTGGAGCGGGATTTGCAGGGTTTGCAGCTTGGTTAGATATGACTCCTGCTGATCCTGATATCTTAGCGATTCCTGATGCTGGACGCTTTAAGCTTCGATTAGCAGATGGAGCCGCAAATCCTTATCTGTTACCTGCGGCTCTGATTGCAACTGGACTTGATGGCATTGTTCAGAAACGCGATCCAGGGGTTCGCCGCAACAATATGTACACTGAGCCGCTACCCACTAATGAAGTGAAACCACTGCCGAAGAACTTATTAGATGCGTTGCGGCGTTTGGAAACAAATGAAGTGATTTGTCGATCGCTAGGTACATCTTTCACGCAAGCTTATCTCAATCTGAAACATCAAGAATGGAATCAATTTATAAGCTGTGTGACACCCTGGGAACTGGAAAACACACTAGATTGTTAATACACCCGTAGATGCCATAGGAACTATACGCA
>JADEXW010000115.1 GCA_015206935.1 Pseudanabaenaceae cyanobacterium LEGE 13415
GTCTAAAACCCGGCGATGAGTTTGAAATTAAACTCGGTTATAAGCACATTCACTTGGTTCAACTGACCGGCGATAAAGCCAGTAAAAATGGCGCAGTTGATGAAGCAGAGACCGAATGATCGTTTCTTTTTTGAATCATCAGTTTCCTATCTCAATAGATGCAGTTCAGTTTGTTAACGCTTTCTCACAAACGCCTGCATTTGTTCAGATAGGATTCTTTTTTTTAGCCTGGGGTTTAATCTGGTTACCGATCGCAATTCCGATTTCGATCGCGGTCAAATGGAAGCCGTTTAATCCGCTAGAGTTACATCAGAAACTACCGCTAGTTGTCTCACTTTATGCGATCGCGCCACTGATTCTATGGGGCATTGCTCGTCTTAAACAAGTTCCATTCTCAACGTTTGGAATTCATTTGCATCCCCATCTTTTTGCTTCAGCAGCGATCGGATTTGTGATTGGAACGGTTGGAATTCTCATTTTATTCGGCATTGAAACGATACTTGGTTGGATTCATTGGAAATCCGAGAATTGGCGGAAATGGCTCTCAGCAAGTTTGCCGACGCTCTTATTAGGAATTTGGATTGGGTTTACAGAAGAACTGGTGTTTCGGGGGTTCTTCTTTGGACAGTTTGGAGCCGATTTTTGGACAAGCGCGATCGTGTCCAGCGTAGTTTTTGCCCTTCTACATTTGATTTGGGAGGGCAAAGAAAATATTGCACAACTGCCCGGATTAACGTTAATGGGCGTAGTGTTGTGTTTAGCATTTATTCAAAATCAAAGTAGTATTGGACTCGCTTGGGGACTTCATGCCGGGTGGGTCTGGATGATTGCGAGCTTGGATGCAGCAGAGATTCTGCAATATGAAGAGAACGCGCCAGAATGGTTCACGGGAATCGATCGTAAACCGTTGGCGGGATTGCTGGGATTGTTGTTTTTGTTGGGAACAGGATTGGCGATCGTACTTTTTATTTGATGGGGTCTATCTTTGGCATATCGGATCGCACTTTCTGAAATCAGTTTGGCTCACTTACAAGCATTTACAGCAAGGGATCAGCGGGTCATTCGAGACGCAATGAATGAGCAGTTAACCTATGAGCCTCGGTAACTTTCGTGTGTATTACGATGTAGACGAGGATGAATCGATCGTAGACATCCGAGCAATTGGACTCAAAGAAGGCAACCAAGTTCGCATTGGTGGAGAAATTATTGAACTATGAAAACAATTGACATTAGCGAAATTGCCGCACTACTTGAAACCTATGGCGAGTCAGAACAGCCGTTTCTTTTAACCCGGAACGGGCAACCGATCGCGGCTGTATTGCCTGTCGGAGAAAACGCTGATCTTGAATCTTTGAGTCTGAGTACAAACCCTAAATTTGCTGAAATCATTGAGCGATCGCGAAACAGCCAGAAAGAACAAGGACGAATTTTTCTTGAAGACCTCTAGAAATTATGCAGCTTCACCGAAGGCGCAACCTTGTCATTCTTTGGCATCGGAACGCCTCTTTTTGCTGCTTCCACAAATCGACTGACTCGAATCGGATCGATCGAGTTCTCTCGTTTTCCTTGCCGCTTCAACGAACTCGAAACAATCACACCATCCGCCACCTGCATCATTTGAGGCACATTTTCCCAATCTGCTCCACTACCGACAAAGACAGGTGTGCCTTGCGCCGCATCCCGCGCCAATTCTAGATCTTCTAAGTTAGGCGGATCACCCGTCGCCCAACCAGAGAGAATCACTGCATCAGCTAGTCCACGCTCGATCGTATCTTGTACCGCTGTGGTCAAATTCACCGATCCCAATGGTCGAGCATGTTTCACCAAAACATCCGCAAAAATTTTCACATCGCTACCTAATTCGCGACGATAGCGCATCAATTCATGGGCGCGCCCTTCGATCAAGCCTTGATCGGTTGCCATAATGCCCGTCCAGACATTGACGCGGATGAATTGAGCTTCAACACAAGTTGCGATCGCTAATGCACTTTGAGCATCATTTCTGAGAACATTAATCCCGATCGGCAATGTCACCATTTGCTGCAATCGTTGAATAATCACGGTCATCGCACTCACGACTGCGGGATCGACGTGATCTTTGGGAAAGGGTGCATCAAAGAAATTTTCTACAATAATGCCATCAACGCCGCCTGCTGCAAGCGCGGTCGCTTCTTGTTCTGCTCGATCGACAACCGCCTTCAAACTACCGCCCCAGCGCGGAGAGGTCGGCAGGGGCAGGAGATGAACGACACCAATAATTGGATTTGGAGTTTTGAATATTTGTTTTAAGTCCACAGCGCCCACTAAACCGACTTTCTAAGCAACATCAATATTGAAAATGATAACGCGATTCGGAATGCGAAACTGAAAATAGCACGTTCAACTCAACCGCTTATGTTATTGCATTTATCAACCTGGCAAGAAGTAGAAGACTATTTAACGCGATCGACGGGGATTATTTTACCGATCGGTTCAACTGAGCAACATGGCCCGACGGGATTGATTGGTACGGATGCGATTTGTGCCGAAGCGATCGCGAAAGGAGTTGGAGAATCGACAAATGCGATCGTCGCTCCGACGATTAATGTGGGAATGGCGCTGCATCATCTGGCGTTTCCTGGCAGCATGAGTTTGCGACCGAGTACGATGATTCTCGTGATTCGGGATTATGTGGCGAGTTTAGCGAGAGCGGGATTTCGGAAATTCTTCTTTATTAATGGACATGGCGGAAATGTGGCAACTTTGAAAGCAGCATTTTCAGAAACGTATGATTATTTATCGGATTTAGGCATTGCTCACAATGTTCAATGTGTAGTGAGCAATTGGTATATGGCGGGTTCTGTGTACAAATTGGCGAAAGAACTCTATGGCGATGAAGAAGGATCTCATGCCACACCGAGCGAGGTCGCGTTAACGCAATATGTGTATCCTGAAGCGATCAAAACAGTTCCATTCACTGAACCTGCGGGGAAAGGGTATCGGATTTATGGCGCGATCGATTTTCGCGATCGATATCCTGATGGTCGTATGGGTTCTAATCCTGCACTTGCCACTCCCGAACATGGAAAACAATTCTATGAGCTGGCAGTGAAAGAAATTAGCACTTCGTACTTAGAGTTTCTAGCAGCAGGCTGAAAGGTGTTAAAGTAACTCAGCTTTAATGCCAGTACAAAGAATAATGTCCAGTCCGCTTTTACCAACCTCTGCCCAAACGTTTGAGTGTTTTCGGATCTGCTATCAACTGACCAATCTGTTTCTTGATATTTCTCTGGTAAGACTTGATGAGCGAACGAGCAATATCTTTATCCTTGCGGGTGAGAATTTAATCGTTACAATCGAACCAGATGGCACTGTGGACTACCCATCATGAGCAAACCTAATTTTTCAGAAATGAGCCGTGAACAGCTTGCTGCATACGTGATGAAGCATCGTCATGATGATGAAGCTTTCTATGCGCTTGCAGACAAGGTATATGCTTCTCCTCGGATTCGAGTGCAATCAATGGAGCAACTTGCAGACTTGATTCGTGCAACACAGCAGACCGAGAGCGACCCAAACGATGAGCCGCTACGGTAATCTGTTGTAGTTACAAATCCTATTCGTCAAGGGACGAATCAAGTTCAGCCCACTTTGGATCGTCGAAATCTTTTTCAAACTCGGCTTTCGTGCCAAATCCAAGTTCTTCGATTCGCTTAAAGCCTACATCCTCATTGAAATCGCTCTCATCGTCTTCCCAAATGGCATCGATCGTCCATTCGAGCCATCTAGGAGGCGGCATCCAACGACGAAAATAATCGATTCGCTCAGATTCGCCATAGTTCTGCGCTTCCCACCAGACCGACCAGATTTCGATATGTGCTTCTCCATTACCCATTCGCCAGCAAAGACTATACGGGTGTTCATCTGGGAAAATGACCCAGGGCGGAGGAACACTGCCATATTCGGCTTCGAGCTTTTCGATTCCTTCTTCTATCCAGTCTTCCATCATGCCGCTAAAACGTGATTCACGCGATCGAGTAATTCTTCCATCGGCATCGGTGGTAAGACAACCGTAGCGATCGCTTCTAATAAAGGTGTATTTTCCGGTTGATGGTTGATGATAACGATCGAGACTTTTTCACGGAATCGCCTTAGAGCAGCAATTTGTAAGAGACTTGCTGGATCGAGGTCATAGGCATGAAGCAGGAATAGATCAATGCTTTGAGTGTCGAGTTTTTGTAGGACATCCTGCCACGATCGGGCAATCATGCCACGGAATCCAGCCGTTTGAAGATATTGCATCATCGCTTGGAGCCAGTCCGATCGCTTGGCATCTGGACAACGCAGAGTGAAAGAATCGATCGCTAAAACAAACGGTCGCCACGCAAATCCCGCTGCAACTTGGATCACTTGCAGTAATGCTTCTGAAGTTTCAGAAACGGGTGCTAGACACGGGAAAACAGATAATCCAGGAATTTGATTTGCGGCTTGAGTTGTCACCGGATCGAGGGTTACGAGCGGTAGTGAAGCGAGAAAACTACAGTCACCTAAGAGTTTTAGATAGCCGATCGGATCAGCCATGACCCCATCCAGCAGAACGATATTTGGTTTCCAAACTTGGGCGAGCAGTTCAGCTTGATCTAAATCGTCCGCTTCGACAACTCGGTAATTGTGACTGTGCAATAAAGCATTCAAATCGGGTTCAACAGCATTTCCTAAACGATGTAGTTCCCCGTATCGGGTGGGACTCAGACGCAGAATTACTAAAGTCTGCTCGGACGACTCAGCGATCGACATCATGGACATTTCGTCCGGAGTTAATTGATTCAGAACTTGTTGCAGCGATTTTTGCACGATCGGTAATGCTAGGAATCCATCGGCTTGATTGCGCTGGGCTTGTTCTCGATCGCCACGAGTTCCGGTCATGATCACAGGAATGTCTCGCGTTTCGGGTTCAGCTTTTAGAAGCGTCAGAACATCCCAACCGGATAACGTGGGCAGTAGAGGATTGAGGAACACGGCACAAGGTTGGAGACGACGCGCTTTTTCAACGGCTTCTGTACCCGATCGAGCAATCACCACGCGATATCCGAGTTCGGCTAATTGGTCAGACAGAAGCTCGATCGATTTCACCACCGCTTCAACAACTAGAACAAGGCGATTCTCAAGAGACGGTTTGACTCTTGAATTGGCGATACTATTCGTCGGTTGGGGATGCGTTGGGGGTAAAAGTAAGGTGAATTCGCTGCCTTGATTTTCTTTTGAAACAAAGGAGATATCGCCGCCGTGGAGTCGGGCTAATCGTTGGGTCAAAACTAATCCCAATCCAGCCCCTTCAAAGCGACGAGTTAGGGGACTTTCAAGCTGTTGGAACTTTTGGAAAATCAGGTGCTGCTTTTCGGAAGGAATGCCGATCCCGGTATCCCAAACAGTGAAAGCGATCCAGCCTTCCCACCGACTCACTCTTAAGCCAATTTGTCCAGATGAATCGGTGAACTTGAACGCATTCGACAAGAGATGTACCAACATTTGACGCAAGCGCAATTCATCCGCAACTAACGCTTCAAGTCCGGGTTCAATCTCTAGTGTGCAATTTGATAAACCTGCGATCGCGTTTAAATTCGTTCTGGTTTCCGGCTTTTCTTCTTCTAAACAGAGTTGTTGAGCTTGCTCGATCGAGCGTTCACAAAGCGATTTCACACTCACTGAATACAGTGTTAATTCAATTTGTCCGGTTTCGATTCGAGTTAAATCGAGAATATCATTCACGATCGACATTAAATGGCGACCGCTGCGGTGAATTAATTGAGCATATCGAACTTGTCGATCGTTCAATGTTCCAGAAAGTTGATCTTTTAGCAAACTCGATAAGCCGAGAACCGCTGTTAATGGCGTTCTCAGTTCATGACTGATGCAAGCCAGAAATTCATCCTTTAAGCGATTCAGTTGAACTAAATCCGCGTTTTTCGCAGCTAATTCGCGTGAGAGTTGCTGTTGTTCGGTGACATCTTGAGCGAGAACCAGCCAGACCGATTCTTCAGGCGATCGATCTAATTTTGTCGTTTCTCGATCGAACGCTGCTAACCGAAATGCAGCATCAGACGAACTTTGATCTGAAAACAGTTCTCCAAGTGGAATTTTGGCAAACTGTAGAATTCGCTCTTGTCCACTTTTCAACGGACACACACAGACACAAGTATTCGGAGTAGAGCCAATTTGACAAAGATTCGTCGTGCCCGATTTCACTGCAACGGGAACCGTATAGTTTAAAACCATTGCCGCATCTCGTTGCACCCAAGCAGAATCCACCACATCTCCAAGCTGTTCTGTCCACACTCGATTTTGTGCAATCACCTCACCCGATTGAGTTTGCAGCATTAACGGAAGCGGCAAATGTTCGAGAAACTGAATTAACGCAGATTTACGATCGAACTTCGCTTCATAGGTCGCTAACTCAGTAAATTGCGATCGCAATCGATTTAGCGGAATGCGATCGAGTTCAGCACAAGTCTCTGTTTTCGCACGATGCCAGAGTAACTCAGAAGACGGCTTAAGCGGTTTGGGAAGATTGGTCTGGATAAATTCTGACCACGATCGCAGCGCAAACCCATCAATTAATCCAAGAAATTGAGCAGATCGATCGACAACTGCCCAATATCGAACGGGATTCGAGAATTCAATCTCAAATAAATCCGTAGACTCATCGATCGTGGGCAGGACTTGAATCAACGGTTTTAGATCCGTCTCTTTCAAGCAATGAGCTAAGAGAGAATGAGCGTGAACAATTCCGAGCGGAAACTGCCGTTCATCTACGATCACTAAACGGTCAGCCTGAGAGCGCCCCATTAATTCGATTACTTCAGCCAAGGTTGCCGACTGGAAGCAAACGGGGGCAGACTCGACGAATTCACGAATCGAGGCTGTGAATGTCACCATCGCTTTATCCTCACGATCGGCAAAAGAATCGCAAATCAGCGTCGCCTTTGATCTTAGTTGCCTTTGATCTTAGTCGTTGGTCAACCGCTGATCACGTTCCTATGGGCTATAAAGCACTGACTGAAATGGAAATTAATAGTGACGAGTGTAAACACTCTTGTGCAGCGAATTTAAAAGAATTTCGCCTAAATCATCGCACATCTAGTGATTTGTGCAAAGTAGGAAAAGGTTTGTGCAATGATGGTTAACAGTGCGATAAACGATTTAAAACTTCGATCGAATCTCTGGTTTCCTGTTCCGGCATTTTCCCACATCGTTGATTCAGAATACTTAGAATACAATTTAGCTCTACTACTCAGGTTTTTGCCTTGACAGTTCCAGTTTCTTCGATCGTTCGTCCTCAACTCTCGATCGGTCTGTATTTACAATCTTCCGATCTCAGCAATTCGATCGAAGAAATGCTGGTACAAGACGATCGATACACCTTGTCGATCGCGCAATCCGAAGCCGATTTTTTCCAACTGATCGACCATCAGAAACAGCAGTTGGATTGTCTGATTTTGCAGGACGGAAAAGCCCTAGAGACGGTATTGAATCGGCTGAGAACTGAAGCGATTTTACTTCCGATCGTGATCCTGCACTCTGATCAGCGGCAACTAGATTTACGATTTTTTTACCACACCGCAGAACTGTGGGTCTCATTCAAAGAGCTTGATCATCTCGAAACTTGGATCGATCGAGCGATCGAGGAATTTCTCGCCCTGTCTCCGGTCTGCCAACTGCCTGACACAATTACGCCGCCCGACTTCACGCAAGACCTCATCGCTCAAAACTTTCTCATGCTGCAACAGCGACGATTAACAGACAAACTAAAAGAGCGCCTCGGTTATTTAGGCATCTATTACAAGCGCAGTCCAAAAGCCTTCCTAAAAAACCTCCCCCCTCAAGAGCAGCAAGAATTTCTCAAAGAATTGCGAATAGAATATCGCGTGATCATCTTGAACTACTTCCAAGAAGATCTCGATTTAAATCAGCGCATCGATAACTTTGTCAACGCCGCTTTTTTTGCCGATGTGCCTGTTTCACAAATTGTTGAGATCCATATGGAACTCATGGACGAATTTGCCAAGCAGCTAAAATTGGAAGGGCGTAGTGAAGAGATTCTGCTCGATTATCGACTGACATTGATTGACACGATCGCGCATCTGTGTGAAATGTACCGCCGCTCTATCCCGCGCGAATCTTAACCTAGAATTCGGATTATCTCAGTGGCTTGAGCGATACCCTTGAACAATAGCGATCGATGAAATACATGAGTGCTTTGAAGAAAACCTACGTCCTCAAGCTGTATGTAGCAGGCAACACGCCCAATTCGATTCGGGCGCTAAAGACGTTGAATAACATTCTCGAAAAGGAGTTTCAAGGCGTATACGCACTAAAAGTCATTGATGTCTTAAAAAATCCTCAACTGGCTGAAGAAGATAAGATTTTGGCAACCCCAACCTTAGCAAAAATTTTGCCTCCACCCGTGCGTAAAATTATTGGGGATTTATCCGATCGAGAAAAGGTATTAATCGGACTCGATTTGCTCTACGAAGAACTGAAAGAAGAAGAATTTGAGGCAGAATAGAACCATTTGAAAAAATCCGCTAACCCGCTTTGAATGCAGGTTTTGTGGTAAATAAGTGAAACAACATTGTTTGAATCCTTTTCATAATAAGGAGCTTGCTCCCTTTGTTTGACCTTCTAACCCTATGACTTCGAGCCATCCCACCGAACAACGTAATCCATCCGAACTTGCGGGTGTCCATAAGATCCGCACGATGATTGAGGGCTTTGACGATATTAGTCATGGTGGCTTACCCATCGGTCGGACAACTTTAGTTAGCGGTACTTCTGGAACCGGAAAAACCCTGATCGCCGTTCAATTTATTTATAACGGTATTACTCAGTTTGACGAAGCTGGGGTGTTTGTCACGTTTGAAGAATCGCCTGCGGATATTATCAAGAATGCTTTCAGTTTTGGCTGGGATCTCCAAAAATTTGTAGACGAGGGAAAACTCTTTATTCTGGATGCGTCTCCCGATCCTGAAGGTCAAGATGTGGTCGGAAATTTCGATCTTTCTGCCTTAATCGAACGGATTCAATACGCGATTCGGAAATATAAAGCGAAACGAGTGTCGATCGATTCTGTCACGGCTGTTTTTCAACAATATGATGCGGCTTCGGTCGTTCGTCGGGAGATTTTCCGCTTAGTGGCTCGCTTGAAACAAGTCGGTGCTACGACGATTATGACGACCGAGCGCGTAGATGAATATGGTCCGGTAGCGCGATTTGGAGTCGAAGAATTCGTTTCAGACAACGTTGCGATCGTGCGAAATGTACTCGAAGGAGAGCGCCGCAGAAGAACGATCGAGATTCTCAAATTGCGCGGAACGACTCACATGAAAGGAGAGTATCCGTTCACGATCACGAATCAGGGCATTAATATCTTCCCGCTTGGTGCGATGAGACTGACTCAGCGATCGTCGAATGTGCGTGTGTCTTCGGGTGTGAATACGCTTGATGAAATGTGCGGCGGTGGATTCTTCAAGGATTCGATTATTCTGGCAACAGGCGCGACCGGAACCGGGAAAACGCTGTTAGTGAGTAAGTTCTTGCAAGAGGCTTGTACGAGAGGCGATCGAGCAATTTTATTCGCTTATGAAGAGTCTCGCGCTCAGTTGTCGAGAAATGCTTATTCTTGGGGCATTGATTTTGAGGACTTAGAGCAGAAAGGATTGCTCAAAATTATCTGTGCTTATCCTGAATCGGCAGGGCTTGAGGATCACTTGCAGATTATAAAGTCTGAGATTTCAGAATTTAAGCCATCGAGAATTGCGATCGATTCTCTGTCAGCCTTAGCACGAGGAGTGAGCAATAACGCCTTTCGTCAGTTCGTCATCGGTGTCACTGGATTTGCGAAACAAGAAGAAATCACGGGATTCTTCACGAATACGACGGATCAATTTATGGGGTCGCATTCGATTACAGATTCGCACATTTCAACGATTACCGACACGATTATCATGCTGCAATATGTTGAAATTCGTGGGGAAATGTCGCGTGCTTTGAATGTCTTTAAGATGCGCGGATCTTGGCACGATAAGGGCATTCGAGAATACACGATTAGCGCTCACGGTCCTGAAATTAAGGATTCGTTCCGCAACTTTGAGCGAATTATTAGCGGATCACCGACTCGAATTGCAGTGGATGAAAAGAGCGATCTTTCTCGAATTACAAAAGGATTGCGGACTGAGGATAAAGAATAAACAGTCGAGTGGACTGCAAATAGTTTCTTGGCACAATTTAGTTTGAGCAAAACGGGAGTAGGGCACTCTACACCTGATGTTAAGCGCTACTAAATTTTATGAATCGTGCTTTGCTCTATCTATTAGGATGGCTCAGTCTGGGACTCCTTGGAATGGTCGATCGAGTTTATGCCCAAGCCGTTGTTCCTGATAGTTCATTGGGTACGATCGTCACTCCCAATAACGGCAATTTCACCATCACAGGCGGCACGATCGGCGGCACGAATCTTTTTCATAGCTTCCGTGAGTTCTCCGTTCCCACAGGAGGTTCAGCCCGATTCAATAACGCGCCAGAGATTCAAAACATTTTCAGCCGTGTCACTGGGGGAACAGTTTCTAACATTGATGGCATCATTCAAGCGAATGGCGCAGCAAATCTCTTTCTCCTCAATCCGAATGGGATTCTCTTTGGTTCTGGAGCGCGACTGAATATCGGTGGCTCATTCATTGGTACAACTGCAAACCGCATTCAGTTTGAGAATGGAGCCGCATTTATCAGTACAGAATCTCCCCTGCCTGCCCCATTGCTCACTCAGAGTGCGCCGATCGGCTTACAGATGGGACAAACTCCAGGCGCGATTCAGGTACAAAACACTGGGCACAGTCTAAGCCCCTTGCTTCCCAGTCAGTTCGCACCTTATCGATCGACGATTTCAACTCCCGGTCTGCAAGTTCAACCCCAAAAAACACTTGCCTTAGTAGGCGGTGATATTCTTCTAAACGGTGGCATTCTAGCCGCTCCTGGTGGACGAATCGAATTGGGTAGCATAGGCGCAGGACAAGTGGGATTGATTCCAACGCCGCAGGGATTCACACTCGATTACACCGGTGCGTCTCGATTCCAAACGGTGCAATTGAATCAGCGATCGCTGATCAACACCGGAGGACTTCTGGCTGGCTCGATTCAAGTCCAAGGCGATCGAATCACGTTACAAGAGGGATCGCTGCTCTGGAACCAGAACTTGGGCAGTCAACCGGGTGGCGGAATTACGGTTCGGGCAACGGATCGACTAGAACTGATTGGGATGAATGCAAGTGAACAGGTTCGCAGT
>JADEXW010000623.1 GCA_015206935.1 Pseudanabaenaceae cyanobacterium LEGE 13415
ACACTATGCCGAACGTAACGCTTCATGCTTTTAACTGGCGATACACGGATGTCATCGAGAACTTAGATTCGATTCGCGAGGCTGGATACGGTGCAATCTTGATTCCGCCGCCGCTTTATTCTGATCCGAAAGGGGATCAATGGTGGCAACGCTATCAACCGAAAGATTATCGAGTGTTATTGTCTCATCTGGGTGGAAAGCGCGATTTAGAGCGATTAATCGAAGTGTGTCATAGTGGCAGTTCGAGAATTCAAGTTTATGCAGATTTAGTGATCAATCACATGGCGAATGAAGCGAGAGACGATCGCTTTAATTTCCCTGGAGAAGCGGAACTTGCAAAATACAAAGCGGAACCCGAATTATTTGCAGAAAATCGACTGTATGGCGATTTGAATGAAGGCTTGTTCTCGCCTTGGGACTTCAACCAAGCCGGGGAAATTGATGGAAATGAATGGGGCGATCGAGGAGCAGTTCAATATCAAAATCTATCCGGATTGCCCGATCTCAAAGATTCAGATTGGGTGCTAAAACAACAGCATCTCATGGTTGAAGCTTTAGTTGAAATGGGATTTGATGGCTTTCGGATTGATGCGATCAAACATTTAACCGAACGAATGATTGATACTTTGGTTGATGTGACAGCATTTCGGGAGTTGTTTTGGTTTGGGGAAGTTCTGACCGGAAGCGCTCACGATGAAGCCGTTTTCCTTGACCCATTTTTGCGTGAAACTTGGATTTCTGCTTATGACTTTCCGTTGTTCCAAACGATTCGAGAAGCCTTTAGCTTAGGTGGATCGCTTCGAGCATTGTCGAATCCTGAAGCTCAAAAGAATGCGCTTCCTTGGAATCGGTCAGTTACCTTCGTGGTGAATCATGATATTCCGCATAATGATGGCTTTCGATCGTGGTTACTCGATCGACAAGATGAACATTTAGCTTATGCGTATATTCTGGGTCGAGATGGTGGCGTACCGTTGATCTACTCGGATCACAATGAATCGAAATATGCCGAAGATTGCGATCGATGGCTAGATGTTTACAAGCGTCCGGATCTCGTTTCGATGATTCAATTTCATAACGCTGTTCATGCTCAACCGATGCACATTCTCTTTGAAAATGATGTTGTACTGATCTTCCGACGTGGCGACAAAGGAATTGTAGCAATTAACAAAAGTAGCGAAAATCAATGGGCAGAATTCAGCACATGGGGTTTACAAAATCCAGGCAAATACCGCGATTTGATTCATCCACATGAAATTAACTTATCTGGAAACACCTTCTCTCTTTGGATTCCGCCGCGCACTGCTCAAATGTGGTTAGCCACTTCTTGAAAACGAGATAAAATTAGCCTCTGAACGACGTAAGCAACTTGTAAAACTGATGGGACGTATCTTTATCTCTGCCGGACATGGAAGTCGCGTAAATGGAACCACCGATCCGGGTGCGGTTGTTGCCGGAACCACCGAAGCGAGAGAAATGATTCTCACCCGTGATTTAGTGGTGACAGAACTACGATCGCGCGGAGTTGAAGTCCTATCAGTTCCCGATAATCTCAATGCTTCTCAAGCGATTAGCTGGATTAATTCCCGCGCTCGTCGGGATGATGTTGCCCTCGAAATTCGTGCCGATGCGTTCACAAATCCAGCCGTTCGAGGGGCAACGGTTTACTTTATTGCGAATAACGATCAGCGTCGTCGCAATGCAGAACAGTTATTGCTCGCGCTGATTCGTCGGGTTCCTCAGTTACCGAGTCGAGGAGCCAGACCCGACACGGATACGGGGCTTGGAAGTTTACCGTTTACGCGCCAAATCGTTTGTGGATCGCTGCTAATGACGATCGGGTTTTTAACCAATCCGGACGATCGCTTTATTATTCAAAATCAGCGTCGAGATGTGGCGCTTGGAATTGCAGATGGGTTAGTCGCTTGGGTGCGTGGAACCACGTTGCCACCTGATCCAAATGCGATCGTTTATCCAGAAATTAATATCAATATCAACGGGCAAGTTTATGGCGAGAAAGGCATTTTGGTCAATGGAAATGCTTATATTCCGATCGATTTGACCGATCGATTAGGGCTTGATTTATCCAAAGAGCCGAATATCCGCCGCTTGAATTATCGCCAAGTCGTGTTTATCAAAGCAGTCGATTTGAGAGATTTTACGATTTCAGTCGGTTGGGATGCTCAAAGCCGAACGGTGTTACTGCGATCGATTCTGAAAGTCTGTCCGGGAGCGCTTGATCGAATTATGGGCAATGGCAATACAACCTCTGTCCAGTTGGTCATGTTCCTCAAGAGCAATAACGAAGCGGCTCTCACACAGTTTCCGCAGATTGCAGATCTGTATCGTCAAGAAGGCTCGATCGAGGGTGTGAATTATGATATTGCCTTCAGTCAAATGCTTTTAGAGACGAACTATCTCAGATTTGGTGGCGAGATTCAAGCTTCGCAGAACAATTTTGCGGGATTAGGCGATGTGGGTGGGGGGCCTCAAGGTGCAAGTTTTCCGAATGCTCAGATCGGGGTAAGAGCGCATATTCAACTGCTCAAAGCCTATGCCAGCACCGAACCTTTAGTTCAAGAAGTCGTTGCACCTCGATTTCGATTTGTGACACGGGGAATTGCACCGCTGGTAGAGCAACTGAGTGGGCGATGGTCAGCCGATCCCCAATATGGGACGAAGATTACGGCGATTCTGCGGCGATATTACGAGATGGCGCAAATTCTGTAGAACGATCGTCTCAAAAGATTTTTGCTTCGATCTGAAAAGTCTGAACTACACTGAAATCGCAGATTTTTGATACCAAATCAATCTGTCAATGCTACAAATTCTTCGCCCCCTAAATCCCCCAATTCTGGGGGACTTTGATTCCGGTTCCCTCCAAACTTGGGGGGCTAGGGGGGCTACCGAGATCTGTAGCGTTCAAAAATCGATTTGGTATAAGTTCTTCAAGGCTTTCAATCGAGGAGTCTACCTTTATGCGTCATAGTTCCCTCAATTCCCAACTTCAACAGGCGTTAAACTGCCTCGATTTGCGCTTAGAAGACGAACTCACCCGCTATCGACGGCAGAAAGCTGGATTGAGTGTCGCCCCGATCGTCATGCGCCCCAAACCGCCAAAACCCTCGATCGAGCGATCGCAATCCACTTCCGAAGCTCCTCCCAAAGCAATTTCATTTGATATCGGAAAACCTGCCCCCCCCGAAATTTCATCGATCGACGATGAGAGTGCAATGATTCCTTACGAATCAGAAACCGCTGGAGATGCCCTATTTGAACTGGCAAATGAAGGCGAACCGACTCCCCCAGATGACTATCTCGAATCGTCTGAGCATCTCTTAAAAAGCCTTGAGCGCGAAGAGGCGAAAGTAGAAGTCGAACGCGGATTTTTGCACAGCTTATCGACTCCATTCGGAATCGGTTCAATGTTAACGC
>JADEXW010000624.1 GCA_015206935.1 Pseudanabaenaceae cyanobacterium LEGE 13415
ACAATACACCTATCAAACGATTGTCGTTTATTTGGATATCCCGATCGATGAGATTCGCCGCAGGATTCAGCAGAATGAAACGACTCAAACTAGATTAGGAGTGAAAGCAATGATCATCGATGAAATGTGGAATTCTTTTGAGCCACCTCGATCGGATGAAGCTGCGATTCTATACACATCTAACCAGAACATTGATCAATGGATAATCAAACACTTTCTATAGTGTAAATTCAGCAAATTCATCACCTGTTGCAGGTTGCGCTTCTTTTACGGTTGCAGATTGATATTGCTGAGTGTTGATTAATTCATTAAATCTAAGCTGTGGATTTTGTTGTAAAAGATTCAAAGCGGTCATAAAGTCGCGAATGATTTCGCCTGGTGTTAAGCGGGTTTCAGTTCCAATTTTTCCACCTCGTACCGCAGCAATAAAGTTAGTAATCTCACTCGAAGTAATCTGTTTTTTCAATTCATAGTGAGTGCAAAAAACATTCGAGATCCTTTGTAGTAAAACCTGAAGTTCACTATCATTTAGGGGTTCTAGATAAATCACTGGGGAGCTAGTATCGATCGCTTCACTCTGAACCACTCGACTCTGAGCCGTTCGCCGCTGCCACGCTGGATCACTATATAAGCCCCGTCTCGGATCTTCGAGAAATTGAGGAGTTCCGCCGATCAAGGTTCCGAGATGGCTCACTTTCCCTTGCATCGCATCATTGAACATTGCCAAGAGTTTATCGTAATTGTTTTGACGTGCGATCGCGGTTGGAATCTTCGACAAATGCACCACTTCATCGACAATAATAATCAAGCCTTTGTAATCAATGTCCGCCGCAAATCGAGCAATCAGTTTGATGTAGTCATACCAAGAATCGTCATCAATAATCACTCTTACCCCTAATGCCGCTTTTGCTTCAGTTTTGGTTGAAAATTCCCCTCTCAACCAGCGCATGGCGGATTCTTGTTTGGTGTCATCATTCGATCGATAACCTGTCCAATACGCAATGATGACCGTTGCAAAATCAAAGCCATTCACTAAATCTGCAACATCCTGAGTAACCAATCGAATTTGCGCTTCAACTTGTTGATCAAAGCCTTCTTCACTCGGTTTCATTCCCGTTTCTTGTGCCACTTGAGCCTGAATTGCTGCAATCCAACGCTCTAGAATTGTCGTTAATGCTCCACCTTCGGGACGGCTTTTCGTTGCCAAATTTCGCATCAGTTCGCGGTAGGTAGCGACTCCTGCCCCTTGACTTCCAACTAAACGTCGATCGGGTGTAATATCTGCATCTGCCACAACAAATCCATATTCCATTGCCAAATTGCGAATCAGTTGCAGCGTAAAGCTTTTCCCCGCTCCATATCGTCCAATCACAAACCGAAAAGATGCCCCACCATTAGCAATATGCTCAAAATCCTGCTGAATGGCAGCAACTTCTTTTTCTCGTCCGACTGCAATATGTTCTAAGCCGACTCGTGGCACAACGCCAGCACTGAGAGCATTCACGAGGGCAGTTGAGACACGCTTTGTAAGTTTAGGCTGAGACATACGATCGCATAGGAATTTCAGAGTTTTAGAGTAACACTAAAGAACGCGATCGATGAATCTCCCTTAATCCGGCAAAAAGTCATCGTCCAGAATCGAGGACACATCATAAGGACATTCGATCGGAAACATCTCTACAGGCAATCCCGTTTCAGCTTTTGCCTGCTTTCTTGCCGAAGTATGTGATTCAGCCAGAACTGTTTCAAGATACGGTTTGAGACTGGGAGAGTCTCGCATCGCATCTCGAATCCGCCGTCGATGCTCTAGTAAACTTGCTTCCCAGCTACCAGTACGCTTTTCAGGCTGATATTGCCATTTGAGAAGATGCAGCAACACAACGACTAAGTTGCTTTTCAGTTTATGTCGCTGACTTTTTGCCATATCCTCAATTTCATCAATTAGGTTGTCCCAGTCAATATCGTCATAGTCACCTTTCCGAAGATGTTCAATCGTCGTTTCGATCCATTGAAGATAGTCCGTTTCGTAGAGTAGCCGCTGTTTTGCCTGAGTCATGGTTTACTCCGGTTGTTGAAGTTGGCGCTGAATACGATCGCTTAATTGACTATGTTTTGATGCAAGTCGCGCTTTGCCTGCCGCCGCCCAATCTTGCAGAAAATCAATCTGTTCTTTGGCAGTTCGAGCAAGGGGAACAATCTGACTTGCAGCTTCGAGGATGTCATCGGTGGTGAAGTCGCGATTCTGACTGAATCCGATGTGCATGGCTTCAATTAAGGTTTGCTCGATTTCGGCTCCTGAGAAGTCTGGAGTTTCATAAGCGAGTCGATCGAGATCATATTGCTTCAAATTGTGCGGACGTAGGCGGGAAAGATGAACCGAAAAGATCGATCGACGTTCTTCCTGAGTGGGCAATCCGACAAAGAAAATCTCATCAAATCGCCCTTTTCGTAACATTTCTGGTGGTAGAGCCTGAATATTATTTGCCGTAGCAACGACGAATACAGGCGATTTCTTCTCTGCCATCCAAGTGATGAATGTGCCAAATACGCGGCTTGTCGTTCCCGAATCACTCCGACCATCGACCCCAGAAAAGGCTTTATCAATTTCATCAATCCACAACACACAGGGCGCGAGTGCTTCAGCAAGTTGAATCATTTGACGAGTTCGGGATTCTGATTCGCCAACTAAGCCACCAAACAAGCGACCGACATCTAATCGAAGTAACGGCAAATGCCAGTGATGCGCGATCGCTTTTGCGGTCAATGATTTTCCGGTTCCCTGAATTCCCACTAACATCAAGCCTTTCGGATGCGGTAAACCATATTGTCTCGCTCGATCGCTAAATGATCCGCCGCGTCGAATCAGCCAGTCTTTCAAGTTATCCAGTCCACCAATATCTGAAATGTCTTCTTTAGCTGGATAGAAATCTAGAATCTGAGTTTGACGAATCGTTTGGCGCTTTTCTTCGAGGATTAATTCTACATCTTCGGGACGAAGTTCACCATGAAGGGCGAAGGCTCTGGCAAGAACGCGGCGAATTCGCTCGATCGATAATCCTTGACACGATCGAACCAGTTCATCTAATGTCTTCGGCTCAAGTCGATGTCCCGTCGCACTGACTAACCGTTCAACCTCGGTTTTAATCTCTGCTGCACCGGGGAGCGGAAATTCTAGAACCGTTAGCACTTCGCTCAGATCATCAGGAATCGAAATCTGAGACGACAAAAGCACAAGATTTTTAGGCTGAGATTTGAGCAATCGCGCTAAGTTTCTCAGCTTCCGAGAGATTGAAATGTCTTCCAAAAATCGCTGAAAGTCTCGCAGAATAAACACTGCTGGGGCGCTCATGGGCAGCTTTTCAACGAATTCAAGCGCTTGTAAAGGATTCCGTTTGCCGAATCCGACATCGTTAGGA
>JADEXW010000625.1 GCA_015206935.1 Pseudanabaenaceae cyanobacterium LEGE 13415
CCCAATTCTGATGGACTTCATCAATGCTCTGAACTTCTAAGTTATTGAACACATGCGGATGACGACGAATCAGCTTTGCGGTGATATTTTGAGCAACTGTAGCTAAATCGAATTGTTGCTGGTCTTTAGCAACTTGAGCTTGGAGAACAACTTGGAGTAGCAGATCACCGAGTTCATCTGCGATCGCAGCTTCGTCGCCACTCCGAAGTGCATCTACTACTTCATACGCTTCCTCAATTACATAAGGCATCAAACTTTGCGGCGTTTGTGCCAAATCCCAAGGACAGCCCCCTTCTGGATTTCTCAGTTGCGCTACCACTTCGATTAATTCTTGCAGCGCTTTTAGCATTTCGGGCATTGAAGCATTCATGAGAGAGTCCTTGAAATTCCACTCAACACTTTAGCGCTTTCGTCGCTTGTTCCAGCGTTTGATCGTAGACCCAATCCAATCACTCAAACTGTGACTCATTGCACCAAGTTCTAATCCGATGATGAGAGCTAAACATTCGATCGAGCCTTTTTGAATCAGTACGATCGTTTGTTGAAAAGTTGTCGCGATCGTTGATTGTGCAACGGTTTGCCATTGAGCCGTCATGCCAAGAAACTGTTGAGCGATCGAACTAATTAAAATCCCAGTTACAGCAAAAAGAGCAATCCAAATTCCAAGATACAGAATTCGTCCGATCGTGCCGATAATTGCACCATGAGAAAATATCGATCGATGTCTCAAACTCCGACGATACGGCAACCAGATCCAGCGCAAAACTCCCCAACGTTTGTACTGTTGCGAATAGATATCTAAATCGGGCCCAAACATCAATCCAGCAAAAAGAAATCCACCGCAAACTAACAAGGTGAGGTTGCCGCTTTGAGTCAGTCCGAACGTGACGAGAGCAACGATCGGTAGACTCCAGAGAGTAATGCTGTCATGGGTACGACCAGAAGGCATCGCGAATTTAAAAAGAAATTTAGTCAAATCGTAATCGAGAATCAATTATCTGCTATATTAATCAAGCACGGGCGATTAGCTCAGTTGGTAGAGCGCCTCCCTTACAAGGAGGATGTCGGGGGTTCGAGCCCCTCATCGCCCATCATCCTTTTTATAGGGGTTCTTTCCGAATCAGGACGATAACCTTATTTACGTAAGGCGATTTGGAAAGTAGTTTTATGACCTCGATTAATACAAGCGAATTGGATCAAGCGATCGTAGAATTTCAAGGGTTGCCCGTTGAAGAGCAGCTTGCCGTTCTCGGAAGTTTATTCAAAGAAATCTCTGGTTCAATTCCTGTCAGTTCGTTTAGCAATGTTAGCAGCGACAAAATTACACCTTTGATCGAGCAAATTCAAGCTCAACGCTCGGATGAGCAAATTCAAACATTAGGTGACTTCTTATCCCTTCAGGCTGCAAAAGACGATGCAGTTGCGCTCGATCCACATCCGAGTAAAGCGCTCTTGGAACTAATTCCAGGAAACACACAGCCTGCATTAGCTCGTTATAAAGAACTCGATCAACCGTCTCGTTTAGCATTTTGGTATCAATTGGGACAACAGTTCAGCGCTAGTATTCCAGCCGATATTTCGTTGTCTTCGGAAGCAGATGAATTGCTTTCGTTGTTGGCATCCCTCGGTGCAGAACAACAAGCAAGTTTTCTAAGCCAGATTATCTAGAATGACAGTCGCGATCGCACTCCATATTCAAAGTGCGATCGCTGTTTTATGAAAATCTTATTACTTTTGATTACAAAATACGACATCTGAAGAAGCCAACAAAAAGAACAAGTTAAGCTTGCGACAGCTTTTCACTTGTTCACAGAAGAATTTATCGGGCTTCAATATGCGTGTCTTATTGCTTTATCCCATCTTTCCTCAAAGCTTTTGGTCATTTGAAAAAACATTGCAGCTTGTGGGTCGAAAAGCCATGTTACCACCACTAGGCTTGATCACGGTGGCTGCAATTTTGCCGCAAGAGTGGGAGTTTAAATTGGTCGATCGGAATACTCGCGCTGTGACCGAAGCAGAATGGGACTGGGCAGATTTAGTCATCATGTCTGCAATGATTGTGCAAAAGCAGGATCTTTTAGAACAGATTCAAGAAGCAAAACGACGTGGAAAACGAGTTGCTGTCGGAGGCCCTTATGCTACTGCACTTCCAAATGAGGTCGCAGAAGCGGACTATCTGATTTTGGATGAAGGCGAGATTACCTTGCCGAAGTTCGTTGCAGCAGTTCAGAACGGTGAAACTCATGGAACTTATCGATCGGATGGCGATCGACCAGATGTTACCATCACTCCGATTCCCAGATTCGATCTGCTTGACTTGGATGCTTACGATAATATGTCGGTGCAGTTCTCCAGAGGCTGTCCGTTCCAGTGTGAATTCTGCGACATCATTGTTCTGTATGGGCGAAAACCACGGACGAAAAGCCCAGAGCAATTATTGGCAGAACTTGATTGCTTGTATAACCTCGGTTGGAGACGATCGATTTTCATGGTCGATGATAATTTTATCGGGAATAAGCGCAATGTAAAACTGCTGCTCAGAGCAATGAAGGACTGGATGGAGGAACATGATCATCCGTTCCGTCTCAGTACAGAAGCTTCTGTGGATTTAGCCCAAGATGATGAACTGATGGAATTGATGGTGGAATGTAACTTTAATGCGGTGTTCTTAGGAATTGAAACACCGGATGAAGCGAGCTTGTCACTGACGAACAAACATCAGAATACGAGAAATTCCTTGTCTGATGCGGTGGATGCGATCGCCAGAAAAGGCTTAAGAGTGATGGCAGGATTCATCATTGGATTCGATGGTGAAACCTCCGGGGCAGGCGATCGCATTGTTCGTTTTGTGGAGCAGACGACCATTCCGCTTGCAATCTTTTCAATGTTGCAAGCGTTACCTGATACTGCACTTTGGCATCGTCTGAAACGGGAAGGGCGTTTAATGGAAGATGTTGCGAACATTAATCAAACGACGTTGATGAACTTTGTGCCGACTCGTCCACTTGAAGAGGTGACGCGCGAATATATTGATGGATTTTGGCGATTGTATGATCCGGTGAACTATCTCGATCGAACTTACCGACATTTCCTAAAACTCGGTGCGCCAAGACATCCGAAAAGACTGAGAAAAGTCACCTGGACAGTGATTCGAGCCTTCGCAACAGTCTGTTGGCGACAAGGTGTGATTCGAGAATCACGCTGGAAATTTTGGCATCATCTGTTTAGCATTCTCAAACACAATCCCACGGTTGCAGAACACTATCTTTCTGTGTGTGCCATCAACGAACATTTCCTGGAATACCGTCAGGAAGTTCGTACCAAGATTGAAGCTCAGTTAGCAGATTATCTTGCTCGACAACAGTTGAATCAAAACTTAGAATCAGTTCCTTCAAGCGCTCAAACCGTCTAATGG
>JADEXW010000626.1 GCA_015206935.1 Pseudanabaenaceae cyanobacterium LEGE 13415
CATATAGGACGAGTTTATTCGGTTGAGTTTACATCCGATGGCAACAACATAGTTAGCTGTAGCGACGATAGAACTGCAAGAATTTGGAATGTTTATACCGGAGAGTGCATCCAAGTTCTACAAGGTCATACAAGCCTAGTTAATGAAATCGCGACAAACCCAAATAGCACAGTCATTGCCACTAGCAGTGAAGATCAAACAATAAGAGTTTGGGATTCTGTTTCTGGTCAATGCTTGAACATTCTACACGGGCATACTGATAGAGTATTTTCAGTGTCTATTAATTCAAGCGGAGAAATACTTGCTAGTGGAAGTGCTGACCACACAGTAAAGCTTTGGAGTATTTCAGATGGAAGGTGCTTTCTCACACTACAAGGTCATACTGGTGCAGTCAACTCAGTTAAGTTTTGTTATGACAATAAAACAGTAATCAGTGGTAGCAATGATTCGACAGTTAGGGTTTGGGACATTAGTAATGGGAGATGTCTAAAGACGTTGCAAGAGCATACTAGCCCCGTAGGATTTGTAACAGTTAATTTGGACAACACAATCGCTAGCTCCAGCGACGATCAGACAATTAAATTCTGGAACTACGAAACAGGAGAATGCTTTAAAACACTCTCTGGAAAAGCAAATCTTGTGTACTCAGTTGCAGCTAATCGTGATGGCAGCATTCTAGCGAGCGGCGGCGATGATCACATCGTAAGACTGTGGGATGTTAGGACTGAGAAATGTATAAAATCGATGCATGGGCATCACAGTAGAGTTTGGTCAATTGCTATAAGTCCTGATGGAAAAACACTTGCTACAGCAAGTGCTGACCAAACAGTGAGATTTTGGAGTACTGAAACTGGGCAATGTTTGAAGACATTATATGGGCACGAAAGTAAAGTATACGCTGTCGCTATTAGTCCCGATGGCAAGATACTAGCTAGTAGCAGTGATGACTGGACGGTGAAAATTTGGGACATTGGATCTAGTCGATGTTTCAGGACTTTGCAGGGACATACCAATCGTGTGTGGTCAGTTGCAATTAGCCCCGATGGTAAGCTGCTGGCTAGCGGCAGTAATGACCAGACTATCAAACTATGGAATATCGAGTCTGGAGAATGTATCGAAACATTTCATAGCGATAGCTCTAACACTAATTCGGTGGCTTTCAGTTCTGATGGGGCAATTCTATTTAGCGGTGGTGATCAAACAATACAGGTCTGGAATGTCAAGACAAGGAAGTATCTTACAGCTTTTCAAGGGCATACCGATAAAGTACTTTCACTGCTTGTCAGTTCTGATGGAGAGACTTTAGTTAGTAGTAGTGGTGATGGCACAATTAAGATTTGGAACACGATAACGGGAGAGAATCAGGCAACACTGCAAGGGCATAATGGAGCAGTATGGTCATTAGCTATAGTTAACAACAAAACAATATTGGCGAGTGGTAGTAGTGATGGAACAATCAAGCTCTGGAATTTTAAGACAAATAAATGCGTAAGCACATTAGTAGATCGTCCCTATGAGGGAATGATTATCACTAGAGCTATCGGGTTGAGTGAATCAGATCAAGCAACGCTCAAATTACTAGGCGCGGTCGAAACCTAAATTCCAGCCACGCCATCTGCAAACGTTGCGATCGCACAGGCGGCGGAAACACTTGATCCAACGCATCCAAACCCGCCTCGCCCAAAGCAATATCCAACGCTGCATAGTTTTCTTAAATACGATTGCTCGACTCGATTTCGGAATCACAATTATGTTTTCCTGATGCAGAAGCTATGCGATCGCAAAGTAAGCAGTTATCCGATTGCGTCATACTGCGATCGCGCTTCATTCAGGTCGAACAATACACTCTTCCCCCAGATATGCCGTAGATAAATCAATTGCCCAATCATACTTACGGTGATAATTCCAAACGATGACAGGCGGATGAATATTTTCAGAGATTTGCTGCCCTAAATGGAAGCCTAAAGAAACTGGTCCTGCATAGAAAAGGTGGATTCGTTGTCCAGGTGGAAGCTTCTGAGCAATCAAATCAAGTGTTCGTCGGAAAATTTGTCCGTACTCTCTCACCTGAGCTTCACTTCGGACAATACTGCGTTCTGGATTAGATAACGTTAGATCGATTTCAATTGCTCCTTCTGGGGCAACGATGGCTGCTTGTGAGGCGGAGATAGAATAACTGACAGATACACGCAAAATAACATCCTTTGCCTGCCAGACCTGTTGATTAGGTATGCCATAGCTCTCTAATCGAGGAAAAGGATGAGTAGGATCACCCCATGCCCAAGATGAGGAATCTGTATTGGGAAGGAATTCAAATAAGCGTACAGAAATACGATCGCTGACTAAGTGCCCCATTAAAATCAGCAACGGGATATGTACCAGTCCGTGAAATACTAATTCTGCTTCGTTTGACCGAGCGATCGCACCTAGTAATGCTCCTGCAGGATCGACTAACTGTTGAACTGCTTCCTCTGGGTTGGTAAAAGCTCCTCCTTGAGCAAATTGAGTAAAGTCGAGGGAGACAACTTCGCGCTCTCTTTGCTGAAGCGTTTCATCGAAACCACTTACAATTTCGTCGGGTGCGATCGCCCGTAAAGATTGAGCGCATAGGATCAGTAAGGGCTTGGAAGACTTCGTTTGAGCCGATCTCACTACTGCTGAAGGTGGAACAGGACGGCTACGTAGCCAACCGATCGTGAAAGATGCCGCAGCATTTGCCGCATATCTATGCCAATTGTCATTCTTCTGGGGATCGGCAAAGTCACAAATACCACGAATTTCTAAGTATCCAGGAGAGCCAGGATAGCTTCTAGCAGATCGTGCTACTCCTGCTCCCTCCATCGCAACCGCAGCTAGTTTTGGACAAGCCCTCACGAGCTTTGGAATAGTTTGCTCATCGGCAATGACTTTTTCACCACTAGCGATCGGAGCAAAATGTACAGATGGTATTTGCTGTTCGCTGGTTTCACCAGGGCGAATTGCATCGATCAGTCCATGCCACTCAGCAGCTTCATAGGTGTACGCACGACCCAACAGTAATCGATCGCTGGGAAATTGTTCTGAACGTAGCTGCTCTCCTTCGAGCGTTAGCTTAGCTTGTTCGTAGTAAAAAGAGTACTTGGCAACTACAACATCTCCGAGTTCGACTTGACCTCGCACACCTCCTGCAATGCCGACCATTAGGACATAATTCGGATGCCAACGATTGAGCAACTGCATTGTGGCACTCGCTGCTTCATCGTTGCCCATATCCAGCAGAAGCAGAACTACGATCGTATATCTCTGGTTTGAGCCTGGGATATCGAGATGCCCCAAGTAGTAGGAAAGCGGATCGTAGTCATCTTGAACCAGTTGAGAACTGTCAAGCCGTTTCAAAACTGCATCTCTTTCTACTTTGAGTGCTGTGACGATTG
>JADEXW010000627.1 GCA_015206935.1 Pseudanabaenaceae cyanobacterium LEGE 13415
GTCCCGATACATATCTAATCCGATGACTCGCGCCCCGTGTTTTTCCAGTGTTCCAAGCACTCGATCGAGGGTTTCATCCGAAATTGATCCTGCGTTCTGTGGTTGCTTTTGAATATCTGTTTCTCCGACTGTCACAATCAACAATCGCGGATCAGGTGGCTCAGTAGGGCGATGCTGCATCAGAACATCAAACGCTTGCAATTCAGCAGGTTGTAACCATCCGAGCCAGCGAATTCCAGAGATTAAACCAGTCACTAACAAGGTACTGAGCGCGATCGTAGCAAACTGCGATCGCGTCAGTGGCGGGAACAGTTGGCGCTTCTGTCCGCACCAATCTTGCCAGGTTGGAGGCACTTCAGCGGGATTCTGACAGATGACCGGAAGCCAAGTTGCACAGGGAAAATCTGTTTCGATCGACTGGAGTTTCTCGCGTGCTTGTCGAACGGATGAATACAAGGATTGACCACCCGAAAAAGCATTTAGAAAGGATTTGAGGAACTCTTGCGCGACTCGATCTGGAACAGGTTCCCGCATTACAATCACCTGCGGTAGCTGTAAATCTGCTAGATCTTGCGCCAGTCCTAAGCCATCACAGGAATTGAAGATCGCCAGCTTTAGACCTTGTGCGATCGCTTGTCGCAATCCATACTTCAATTGCTCGATTGTTAGTGTTTCAGTTCGATTGATTTGAAGGTAGCCTTTATCCTCGGTTGAACTATGACCTGCAAAAAATAGTACATCCCAGTTCGACTGCCAAAGCTTCTCATGTAACTGTTGTGCAGTCGGCTCTACTAAACAATGAATTTCAGTATTCGGTAAAGCTTCCAATAGTTGTCGATCGCGCTCTACATTAATGCCTTCTGCATTACCCAAAATGCTGAGGATTCGGACTTGCTTTGATCGTTGAGTTGGAAGAGACTGCGATCGAGCAAATTCCGGTAAACTAATCGCTACTTCAGCATGAGGATAATCCGTCAGAAAGTCCCATAAACACCACGGCAACCGTAGAACTTGATAGTCTCTAGCAACAATGATTAATCGAATTTTATCTTTAGGAGATAAACGAGTTCGCAATTGTCGATCGATCAATCGAAACGAACTCGAACTCAGCCAAGCATTTAACTGGATTTGTAAATCATAAGAGAGTTGCTGAAATTCGGCAGTTGAAATGTTTGTCACTTCATCTTCATCGATTTCAAATTCAGAATGACGACGTAAGCCCAAATGAGCATAGAGCGCAGTATAAATCGATCGCCATTGAGATGCTCGATCGATTAAAGTAGGAATCGCTGGAAGGCTGCCTGTAAACTGCATTGGTGTTGAGCGTCCGGCTTCCCACAGTTGAGCAATCACCGTCGGAAATCCATCTTGCCAATTGCCTTGTCCAAGATTGAGAACTACAAGCTGATCCATAATTAAACGGTAAATTCTTCGGTGAAGCGAGTCGAATCAACAGAGATTTGAACATTAAACTGAGTCCCTACCGAACATCGAAACCGTCTCAGTTGAATGCCATTATCTCGATCGCGGGCTGTAACCGATTGCACAACACTGCCCGAAGTGGCTAACAATGCGAGTGTTGCACCACTCGGTAAAATCGCATCTGATTCCGCCGATCGTAGTTGCACCCGAATCCAAAAGCGTTCATCCTCTTCAGGTTCAATTCCCACAAACAGCCAGTAAGTCTGCTCTCCGAATTCTAGAACTTTGATCCGTTGTACCGCAGCACTCGTTTCAGCCGTTGTTCTAAATTGATAAGCTAGATCAGACTGATTCCCCAAAAGCGTTTCCAAAGTTTGCCAACCTTCATCGATCGTATTTTGCAACCAGCGAGATAGTCGCACGATCGCAGTTTCAGATTGTCCGAGTCGAAGCTGTCCTAATTGTTGTCGCCATTGTGAATTTTCGAGCAATGCACCCCAGAGCTGAAAGGGAATTGCTAATCGAGGACGCAGCACTGTAGAAGTTGCTAATCGTTGGATTAATTGCTCGGCTTGAATTGCCGAAATACTGGTTAAAGCTGCGATTGCTGCACGAGTGACTTCTTGAGGTGCAAGTTCTCGCACAACATTCAACACGGTCAGATCTTGAATCATTGACTGAGCATCCAGACAATAAACGCGATCGTTAGCATCATACCGCCCCTGAGTTTTTAACTGCTCATGCGTTGTATAGCCCCAAATTAAAATCGAAGCATCATCGGGATCAACTTGAGCCGCTAGATAGTAATCCCCTGCGAAGCTGGGTAAATCAATCCATTCTTGTGGGACTCGAAATTCAGAAGTCTCGATCGCTTTTTCTGGAATCACAATCAAACGATGCGATGCCAGTGTTAGTGCAGTCCCATTCACAAGCTGCCAGAGTGTTCGATCGAACACCGTTTGAACGGTTGTCTCGAACTCAGATTCAAGCCAAGGAACAACCGTTTGCAAGCACACCTGATTGAGATAGGTATTCCACCAAGCGGGAGATGAGGACGATCGATTGTCCCAAGCGGCTTGATTTAGCTCGGTTGAAATCTGTAATAGCGGTTGCGTCGGGACATCAAGGTAAGTCATGTAAGAGCCTCCGAATCAGTTGGAGCCACGGTCTGGAGTTTAGCGACAATGCGCGGTTTTCTCAAGCCGTTTGTTCAAAAATTGATGGATGTGGTTCTTCACGTTTGGCTGTGATGGAATATGCAGTGTGAGAACTCTCCGCACTGAAGTAGCTACGGTGTATACATCAGTCTCTTGCGCTTCGTTTAGGGTTGTCGCGCCCCCTAAATCCCCATTCTGGGGGACTTTGAGCAGGAAGAATTTCTCCAATTCTGAAGCGCTTTCTCTCTTCAAAGTCCCCCAAATTTGGGGGATTAGGGGGCATTAGCCGATTTAACCGAAGCGGAGCGGAAAAGTCTATCCCTTATCCCTATGCGATATGACAAATGACATGATTTTGATTGAAAATGGCTTAGGCAAGATGCCCGACCCGCCTAAGAATCTCAAGGTTTTCTACCAGGGATTCCCAATCAAGGTGAATGCAGCCCAATGAAATGGATGTCGCAGATTTTTACTGGCTAACTCACGTGCTAAACTGCGATCGCGCAATTGCGATCGGACTCGATCCGGATTCCGAATCATCTCAATCTGAGCATCTCGTAGTGCGTCTCCTTTAACCGCAGCAATTTTCAATTCTCGATAAAATTCCTGCATCAAGAGCAACGTACTCGAATCACTCACCGACCAAAGAGACGCGATCGCGGCTTTACTACCGGACTGGACAGCTAATCCAGCAAATCCCATTTCCGCTCGTCGATCGCCGAGTGCAGTTTGGCAAGCACTGAGTACTAACAATTGCACAGGTGGATTGCGCAACTGTAAAGATTGAAGCTGATCAAGCCGCAGCTTTTGATCCCAAAACTGAATATAAGAC
>JADEXW010000628.1 GCA_015206935.1 Pseudanabaenaceae cyanobacterium LEGE 13415
ATGTTGACTATTGCGATCAAGATCTCATACAAGAAGAGGGAATTCCAGGTTAGAGAGCGTCTGCTGTAAGCTTTGGAAGGATCGACAACTTCTTCAAGACCCATGTACCAAAGACATGCAGACCAGCATAAATAGAGAACAAGTCCAAGAAGAATTGGGGTTGTGGTCAACATGACAGTCACCGCAACAGGATTTGTTTTTCCAGATGCAATATAAGCACTTTCTACTTTAGGTAATGCAGATTGTACTTCTGCTAACGCGCGTCGATAGTTTCCAAAGGATTCGTAATCTACTCTTTTGAAAAAAGAGCGATTGCGATGTTGAGAAAGGCAACAATTTGGACTAACTAATTCCTCAACAGTTAGACGCGCTGAATCGTATTCCATGTTTTTTGTGATTAAAAATTCTGCCTCATTGAAGCGGAAACAGCAACTTTCAGATATCGGTAACATCTCGGAGGATTACCATGCCAGATTATGCGCTAACCCGACAATCATTTAGGTGTCGCATTATCGAATTAGGATTAGAAATAAACGCCGTAATTCTGATTAGAACGATGTCTAAATTTGGCCCGAAAAAAGCCAAGGCATAAGACCTTGGCACTTGAGGTAACTAGAGGAGAACTGGATTTAGTCGATCGCGTCTTTCACCGCTTTGTTGCGAGTTTCTGAACCTGCACCCACTACGCTATTGCCGACGCTATCCGCGACATCTTCTGCACCTTTACCGAGCCGCTGACCGAGTTCTTTCGTTTTCTCAACGGCACGTTCACCACTGTTGTTCAACCGCTCACCCACTTTCTGAGCTTCTTCTTTCACATTGTTGGCACGAGAAGTTACCGCATTCCCGATCGTATCTTTGGTGCGTTCAGCCGCATACCCTGGATTCTTGTAAAGGTCAGCGTTGCGGGGATTCGCCTTGGTCGGGTCGTCGCTGGTAATGTTGCGCTCGGCATTATCGACCAGTGCTTTCGCTTTCTCGGTCGGGATTTGTCCAGGAGGCGTATCGCTAAAATTATTCATGCCGCCTTCGTAGGGTTGGACTTGTCCCACGGGATGTGGTCCCTCATCCGCTTGGGTTGGAGGCATTTTTGCTTGAGCCGCATTGCTACAAGCCGTATTCAATAACAGCATCACACCTGCGAAAAAGACGATCGCAAGTTGCTTTAAGCGCAAGGATTTGATAAAAGATGCCAGTTTGCTCATAAAAATCTCCGTGGAAGTTAAATCATGAAAGTTGAAATACTACTTTTCGATCGCAGGATTCGCTTTGGCTTCAGGACGCTCATTCGCCGCATTCGCAGTGTCTTTAAGGAACGCTGAAGCATCTTGGATCGATTGACCTGCACGCTCCAAAACTTTCGAGCTGGGATCAGCGCGATCGATCATCGGTTGTTTAGCGTTGGGCAACGGCGGCAAGGATTTTTGCTGCATTGCACCTACATCCGGATTGCTGGAGTTCGATAAATCTGCTCCGGGGTAATTCAAATCGGAAGCATTGCTTTTGACATCGAGATCTGCAACGCGATCATCGGTTTGAGGATTTGCACTCATTTGATTGCCGCTAGTGCAAGCGGTGGTCAGAAACAGGACAAATGCGATCGCGACAGTGGCGAAAAGCTGTTTAATCTTGAATCGTTTCATGCTGCGCTCCTTATAAATTCAGAGAAATTCCCGCCCAAATTCGGCTCGGTTTGGACGATCCCTGATGCGTTTCAACCATACATATCTGCTCAGAATTTCTTCCTCTAGCGCAAGTCACATTCCCTGAATCCGAAAGGTCAGATTTGTTTCTGTCTCCAGAAGGATTACGCTGGAACAATAGCAATCTGGTTTGAGTTGTGAAATTCGGGAATGCCCCCAAACCCCCAATTCTGGGGGCTAAGAGTCTTGTCCCCCAAGCTTGGGGGTTAGGGGGCACGACGAATCTTGCATTTCACGAATGATTTAGGATTGCTACAGGATCGATCGAGGATTTCATGCAGCGTTTTCGACTCAAATTATTCTTGCGCTGGCTGGTTCTAGCAGCGGTTGTCTTCTTTCTATTACGATCGCTTCAGACGCATTGGCAAGAAGTGACACAGCTTCGGATCAGTGCAGCGGGTGTGGCTTGTCTCGCGATCGCGCTTGGAGTCACGCTGTTTGCGCATATTTTTGCAGGATTTGTCTGGAGTTGGATTCTCCGATTTTTGTCGTATCCGGTTTCTGGATCTTGGGGCGCTCAAACCTATCTCAAAACCAATATTGCCAAGTATTTACCGGGAAATGTGTGGCATTTTTACGGACGAATTAACGCGGCAAAACAGCAGGGAATTCCAGTCACATCTGCAACGCTTAGTGTGTTACTTGAATCGTTATTAATGGCGGCAGCGGCTTGCTTTTTTGCAATGGTCGGCTTTCGGTCTTGGATGCAGTTTGGAATTGCAATTGTTATTTTGATCGGTATCCATCCAATTGTTTTGAATCTGGCTCTGAAGCGATTGCAGAAATCGAATCCGGTTCAAATCAATCAATATCCGTTTCTGCCCTTAATGGGTGAAATGGGATTTTTGGCATTAAGAGCGATCGGGTTTGCGCTAACGTTTCTGGCGTTGCGTCCGATTTCTGGTTCGGAATTGCCGCTGTTGTTCAGTGGATTCGTGTGGGCGTGGTTATTGGGATTTATCATCCCAGGATTGCCGGGAGGTGTGGGAGTGTTTGAAGCGATCGCGGTTGCGGTTTTGAGTCAAGCCTTTTCCAGTGGACAAGTGTTGGGAGCCGTTGCCTTGTATCGATTAATTAATACGGTGGCTGAAGGAATGGGTGCGGGATTGGCAGCGATCGACAGTTCAAGAGGATGATTCGGGTTCTGATTTCGGACGAATAATCGGCTTCATTTGCGAAAAAATTCGATAATGGTCGAGATTGAGTTTTGCTTGGGGCGAGGCTTCTTGGCGCTGCATTTTCACCAAGTTGTACTGCACGTTTTCGGCATGAATCGCAAACGTGACATTGAAGATCTCTAAGAAGTTAATCACCCAGCCGCAATCTTGTTCCGAAAGCTGTTCATAATGGCGAATCAAAGTTGCAATTTGAGCCTCTAAATGCGATCGAGAAGCATTACAAATTAGGACGATCTTTAGTAACACAATGACTAAAGTCATCGGATTTCCTTGCGACAATAACAGAATAAAAAGTTGAGATGGCTCTTTCCGATTTTCTGTTGTTAACGTTTCGATAATTCGATTACAGGTTCTTAGAATCAGCGCATCACTGAGCGGTGCAGACTCGTAATCTAAATAGAGCGAATCGAGTTTCTCAGCTAGTTTTGATTGAAGCGCGATCGCATCATCGCTATGCTGTTCAACTGAGAAAACAAGGTACTTTTGGAGACTCTGCTTGAACTCTTTATAGTTCAAATTCTGAATCTGAT
>JADEXW010000629.1 GCA_015206935.1 Pseudanabaenaceae cyanobacterium LEGE 13415
GGGTCATGTGCAGTTCCGGGATGTAGATTTCAGCTATGTTCCAGGTAGACCGATTCTAAAGCACAATAGCTTTGAGGCGCTGCCGGGACAAAAAATCGGGCTGTGTGGTCCGACGGGTGCAGGCAAAAGCACAATCATCAACCTGATTACTCGCTACTATGATGCCGATCGCGGCGATATTTTAATCGATGGACATAGCATCTACGATGTCCAAAAAGATAGCCTCCGCCGTCAGATTGGGATTGTTCCCCAAGAGCCGTTTCTGTTCTCTGATACCGTGATGAACAATCTACGCTATGCCCGCATCGATGCCACAGAGAAAGACTGTATCGAAGCTGCTAAACAAGCTAACGCTCATGATTTTATTTTACGACTGCCGAAAGGCTACGAAACAATTCTCACCGAGCGAGGCAGCAATCTCAGTCAAGGGCAACGCCAGCTTTTAACCATTGCTCGGATGATGGTGCAAAATCCCCGAATGGTGATTCTGGATGAAGCGACTAGCAACGTCGATACTCGTACAGAAGAAAAGATTCAGGAGGCACTGGCTCGTTTGATGGCAGGGCGCACCAGCTTTGTGATTGCTCACCGCCTCAGCACGATTCGGGACTCGGATCAGATTCTGGTGATTAAAGCTGGAGAAATTATTGAACGAGGAACCCATGACCAAATGATGCGCGATCGCGGTTTCTACTACGACCTGTACATGAGTCAGTTTAAGGGTAAGTTGACCGGACATTCAGTTTCCATCCTTAGATAGAGGTAGTATGATTTGTCAAAGCCTAGGGTAAGGAGCCGAATGATGAGCAGTGGGTAAACAGCTCCTGAACGATCGCCAGAGTTATTCAGCTACATCTCTTGATATTCAATCGTGTCAATCCGATGAGTGGAAACGAAGACAATTGGTCAGTTCTGGCGGGTCAAAATGGTGCTGCCTATTTTATCTGTCTGAGCCTGACGGCATTCGAGAACCCCGTTGGCAGAGTTTGAAGTCTAGTTTCACTGTTAGGTGAGTGTTATGTTTCACAACATTCTTGTTGCATTGGATCGCTCTGATATGAGTTCACAAGTTCTTGAGCAAGCCATTAATCTTGCAAAGGCAACCGATGCTTCTTTAATACTGCTGACGGTGATACCACCGTTTGATCCAGTTCGCGCTGGCTTAGATTGCCCAGGCATCAATGGTGCTTACTTTCAAGTGAGTGAAAAAACAATGCAACTCTATTTAGAACAGTGGAAGACTCTTGAACAGGAAGGATCGGACTGGCTGCGATCGCAAGCAACCAAAGCGACCGAAGCAGGAGTTAAATCAGAGATCGCTCAGACATTAGGTGATCCGGGTTGCGTTATTTGTAAGTTAGCTGAAACTTGGAAGGTGGATTTAATTATCGTGGGTCGGCGAGGAATATCGGAACTGAATGAACTCTTTCTGGGTAGTGTGAGCAATTATGTGCTGCACCATGCGCCTTGTTCGGTGTTAACAGTGCAGCAGCCGACCTCACCTAATTCAAAAGCAATTTTGGAACAGAATACGACTCAGGCTGCCTCTAACGATCCTATGAGAGCTTAACGATGCTGCAAAACGCAATTCCTTGTGCAACCGATGCCTTTCGCACAAGCGAGCCTAACTGTGTGTATGACATTGTACACATTCAGTAATCCCGGCTCCTTCCGCTTGTTGCCCTTCATCTTCTAGCTATGACGAACACTATTGCTCTCATCGCTCATCCCGATCGCACTGATGATCTGGTGCGCTTTGCATCTGCCCATGCACCTACCTTATTGCGCTACCATCTCGTGGCGACAGCGGGAATCGCTGAACAGATTCAAGCCGCAACCGGACTGACTCTGGAGCAGAAACTTACTGTTTCTCTGGGTGGTGTAATTCAAATTGCGGCTGAGGTTGCTAATGGAACTGTTTTAGCGGTCATCTTCCTCGTTGATCCGAACGCGAATCAGTCCGACCCCATGCTAGAAGTGCTATTAAACCTGTGTAATGTGCATAATGTGGCGATCGCAACGAATCTTGCTACGGCAGAAGCGATCGTCACACGACTTGCTAAAACACGAGTAGCCCACCTGATCTTTAATCCCGTTGCGGGTCAGAGAGATGCAAAACAAGATTTATCATTAATTCAAGAATTACTGGAACCGCATCTAAGCCTGAAGATTCATACAACGACAGCCGAGGTTGAGCCAGAGCAATTAGTCAAAGCTGCGATCGCTGCAAATGCTGACTTGATTGTTGCTGCGGGTGGGGATGGAACAGTGTCAGCGGTAGCGGGTGCTTTAATTAGCACAAGTATTCCATTAGGAATTATTCCTAGAGGTACAGCAAACGCTTTTGCAGTCGCACTAGGGATTCCAGCATTGCTACCTATCCGAAATGCCTGCCAAGTCATTCTCGCTGATCACGTTCAAACTGTTGATGCTGCCTACTGTAATGATATCCCGATGATCCTATTAGCAGGCATCGGCTACGAAGCGAATGTGGTAGAAACGGCAGACCGAGCTTTAAAAGATAAGTGGGGCACACTCGCATACTTAATGGCAGGCTGGCAAATGATTGATCAGCAGGAAGAGTTTGAAATCGAAGTTGAGACGGGAGGAGAGGTACACCGAATTGAAGCGAGTGCAATGACGATCGCGAATGCGGCTCCACCAACCTCCGTGCTAGCTCAAGGAGCTGGAGAAGTGGTGATCAATGATGGATTGCTTGATATCACTGTCATGACTGCCCAGAACAAGCTAGAAGCCGTGACCACAATGCTCCAGTTACTAGGAGCCGGAATTACAAGAACTCAACTGAATCATCGGAATGTGTTTCACGGTCGGACTCGTCGCTTAAAAGTCACAGCCCATCCTCCTCAGAAGGTCGTGGTGGATGGTGAAATCATTGGTACAACTCCGATCGAAGTGGAATGTATTCCAAAGGGGTTAACAGTGCTTGTTCCAGAAAACTTACAGCAATCGTAAGCACGTTCAGTCAATGAGCCTGGTTTTACGAGGGCAGTAATCACGACAATTTGCAGCTTGAGTCGTGAGAACGATATGAGGCTGAATTGTGCATTTGAGGTACGGGTTATTGTTGAAAAAGCGACACCTGTAGCAAGGAATTTGTACAGGTCAATCGGTGGCAGAGTTCTACCATCTTTAGCAGTGCAAGACGAAGCGGAACCGCCATGTATTAGCAAAAAATTCGACAGAGCTTAAGCGAATCAGATCACATGAGCATGATTCAGTCGTAAAGATCTCAGTATCGATGTTTATCACTGGAACTGAGTAGTGAACCAATCTCTTCGGTTACATCTAGCTGTCATGCAACGAACTGTAGGATCGGTCACTGTGATGATCAGTTGAAATTGAAACGAATGATGTGAACCTGATTATCTAGTAG
>JADEXW010000116.1 GCA_015206935.1 Pseudanabaenaceae cyanobacterium LEGE 13415
GATTTATTCGTTCTCCCGTCCTATTACGAGAACTTTGGAATCGCAGTTGCAGAAGCGATGAGTGTTGGAACGCCTGTTGTGATTTCCGATCAAGTACACATCTGGAATGAGATAGAGCGATCGCGGTCTGGCTGGATTTGTTCTTGTACGGTCGAGAGCCTAACTGAAACGCTCAAAGAAGCACTGCACAATCGAGCCGAACAACTCGATCGCGGCAAAAACGCCCAAATTCATGCCAAAGAAAACTACAGTTGGAACGCGATCGCTCAACAAATGATCAAAGCTTACGGTGAAATTCAACGCGCCAATAGCAAATCCGCAAACCCATAAAGACTGACCAACAATAGCAACGTTGCCATCACTTGAGTTGGACGCGGACGAATCGCCGGGATCAACGCCTCCCGCACCAAAATCGACGCACAAGCCCCCACCGTCAGCACCAATCCCAGCACCAAATACGCCAATTCAGATTGAGCAATCCACAAACTAAACAGCACCATCGACAGCGCCAACATCAGCGTCTCAACCACCTGAGGAGGATTCTCTTGGCTCATAAACTCGATCGTGCGCCAAAAACTCCGCCACTGCCGCATAGACCTTCCCCACGTCAAAAAACTTGTCATGATCTACCTTTATCAGCTTTGTAAAGTTTTTTTCAAGTCCGCGATCGCAGTTTCAATCTCTACCTGCGGAAACGATCGATAAAATCGACTCACGCTTAAAAAATGATCCGGAGCTGCCAATACCAAAATGCGATCGCCATAATCATACAAGCGTTTAATCAAACTTGCAGGAGCCACAGGCGCACAAATCCAAATTTCCTGAGGTTGCTGTTCTCTCAATGCTTGCGCTGCCACAGAAATCGTCATCCCCGTCGCAATTCCATCATCGACAAGCAAGGCAATTTTTCCCGTTGCAGGTACATTTGGACGAGCGTGAAATTGTTCAAGTTGTTGTTTCGCCTTGTTCTGAGCGCGATCGACGGCTTCTTGCCAACCGGGAGACTGAGAATGAATCGATCGCAAAATATGACCATCAGCAGTAACGGCTCCGATCGCAAGTTCCGGATCGTGGGGTCGAGTAATTTTCTTAGCAACAAGAATATCTAAAGGACAATGAAGCGCTTGAGCGATTTCAACTCCAATTTCGACTCCTCCACGCGGCAGGGCGTAAACGATAAAGGAGGCTTCAAGAGACTGGGCTTCTTTCAGAACCAATTGAGCAAGTTGACGGGCGGCATCGGCTCGATCGTCAAACAAAATGGCATCTGGAGACAATTGCGGCGAAAACATCGTTCCTCCTGCCAAATCGAACTTCTACCCTCAGCTTAGATCAGGGTTCTCGATTCTGGCAGAGAGAAGCGAATTCTTACTCTTTCTCTTCTCGATCGTTCATCCGCACCCGCACCGAATTCGCATGAGAATGCAATCCTTCCGCAGTCGCCAACGTATCCACCGCACTCGCCACTTTCTGAAGTGCAGTCGGTGAATATTGAATCAAGCTAGAGTGCTTCAAAAATGTTTCAACTCCAAGCGGTGACGCATACCGAGCCGAACCAGAAGTCGGAAGCGTGTGATTCGGACCCGCCAAATAATCCCCAACCGCTTCAGGAGTCGAATCGCCTAAGAAAATCGCGCCTGCGTGACGAATATTCTGGAGCAATTCCCAGGGATCAGCTACTTCTAACTCCAAGTGTTCGGGAGCAAATTCGTTTGAGAGTTCTGCCGCTGCTTCTAAAGATTCGACCACAATCACGATGCCATAGTGCGCGATCGCTTTCTCGGTCAAAATCCGACGCGGATGATCGACCAACTGCTGCTCCACTTCATCCACGACCTTACGCGCCAAAATCGGATCAGTGGTAATCAAAATTGCCGCTGCCAACGTATCATGCTCCGCTTGAGCCAACATATCCGCAGCAACATGAGTTGGATTCGCTGTGTGATCTGCGATCACCAGAACTTCTGAAGGTCCTGCCAGCGAATCAATTCCAACCGTTCCATACACGAGTTTCTTCGCCAACGTGACATAGATATTGCCGGGTCCTGTGATCACATCCACTTTAGGAACGGTTTCTGTTCCATAAGCCAATGCGCCAACCGCTTGCGCTCCGCCAACTCGGTAAATTTCCGTCACGCCTGCTTCTTGAGCAGCAACGAGAACCGCTGGACTGATCGCCTTATCTTTTCCGGGCGGTGTCACCATCACGACTCTAGGCACTTGAGCCACGATCGCAGGAACCGCATTCATCAACACCGTACTCGGATAGCAAGCCTTTCCACCTGGAACATACAACCCAGCCCGATCGACCGGTGTATATCGTTTCCCAAGTACAACTTCATCATCGCCAAAATGTACCCAACTCTTCGGCACGCGCTGACGATGGAACGCTTCAATTTGTTGACGCGCTAACCGAATCGCCGCAAGAAGTTCACCAGACACCTGATGATACGCATCTTCAAGCTCACGCGCACTTACCTTTAATTCTTCAGGTGTTAGCGCTTGTTGGTCAAACTCTAGCGTATACGCCAATAATGCTCGATCGCCTTGTCGTTTTACAGCTTGCAGTACCTCCCGGACTGTCGCTTCCTTATGTACAACTTGATCGTCATGAGTGCGATCGCAAATCCGTCGCAGTTCAGATCTTGCCTCAGCCCACTGAGTAATAATTCGCAGCATGGAGTTAGAAGTGTCAGTCGTAAAAGAACCCGTCCGAGATGATGCAGGGTTTGAATGATTCTAACGATCTCGCGCCCAAAATGGGGAGATCATCTATTCTTTATCTAGCTTAACCTGGATTTTAGTGATTCAGACACGATCGTTGGTCAGCGATGTTATAGTATTTTATCTGACTATTTTTCTGTCCATTCTAGAAGCTTTCCAAGAGTCACCGTGGCAAATATCAAATCTGCTAAAAAGCGCGTCGAAGTCGCTGAACGCAATCGTTTGCGTAATAAATCCTACAAGTCCGCGATCAAAACGCTGATGAAGAAGTACTTTACCGCTGTGGATCAACTCGCAGCAAATCCTTCTGATGAAGCGAAAAAGGCAGTCGATGATGCAATGTCTGCGGCTTACAGCAAGATCGACAAGGCTGTAAAACGGGGCGTTCTTCATCGCAACACTGGCGCTCGTCGTAAAGCCCGTCTCAGCCATGCCCTGAAGAAGCAAACCGCAGCAGCTTCCTAAATGCAACTGATCGATACTCACGTTCATATTAATTTCGACGCATTCGAGCCAGACTTGGATGCGATCGCTGCGCGTTGGCGTGAAGCAGGTGTTGTTCGTCTTGTTCACTCCTGCGTTGAGCCAGCGGGATTTGATGAGATTCGATCGCTTGCCGATCGCTTTCCTGAACTCTTTTTCGCGGTGGGTCTCCACCCGTTAGATGTTGAGGAAAAATGGTCGGACAATTCGGTTTCAGAGATTCTGACCCTTGCGCAATCGGATCAACGAGTGGTCGCGATCGGGGAAATGGGCTTGGATTTTTTCAAGGCAGAGAATCGAGAACAACAAATCGAAGCGTTTCGGGCGCAGTTAGCGATCGCGAAACAATTAGATTTACCTGTGATCATTCACTGTCGGGATGCCGCTGAAACGATGGCGCAAGTGTTGAGGCAGTTTTGCCAGGAACACGGACAAGTCAAGGGCGTGATGCACTGCTGGGGTGGGACTCCAGAAGAAACGGAATGGTTTCTTGATTTGGGGTTTTATATCAGTTTTAGTGGAACAGTGACGTTCAAGAATGCGAAGCAAATTCACGAATCAGCGCGAATTGTGCCGAGCGATCGTATTTTGATTGAAACAGATTGCCCCTTTCTGGCTCCGGTTCCTAAACGGGGTGAACGACGAAATGAGCCTTCCTACGTTCAATATGTGGCGCGTCAAGTGGCAGATTTGCGGGAGATTCCGCTAGAGCAATTGGCAGCCCAAACGACTCGAAACGCTTGTCAACTCTTTGGTCTAACGGTTTCTGAATTAGCGATCGTTTGAATTTTGGCTTCGGTTGAATCGGTTTGTGCCCCCTAAATCCCCCATTCTGGGGGACTAAGAGGAAGAAAAATTTCCAGAGGACTAGAGCGGTTTCATTCTTCAAAGTCCCCCAGAATTGGGGGATTTAGGGGGCGAAACCCACCCCATCGAAGCGCAAAACTTCATTCACAATTCTGAGCAAGAGCAAAACTCATTCCAACCGCAACGAAAATTCTCTCAAACCGATCACACAAATTCGCGAGATCGTCAAGACACAAAGTGAAAAACTTGCGTCATAATGAGAAGAGTGCAAAAATTACTAGGCTAAATTTTCGTTACTCTCAACCTGTTGACTCCTCAACCTCTCATTTGAGAAGTTGATCCCAAACGAATCAAGGCTTCGCGGCTCACCTTTTTCGTTCAACCTCAGACACCTTGGAGGCTCAACTGGCTACTACACCCGTTCACTCAATTGAATAATCTGTTGTTTTGGGATTCTTAAGAAGCCCAAACTTTTTGCATTGACATATTTTTGCAATTACCGTAAAATCTGGGATTCGCGATCGCCCGCGACCCTTCAGAGGAGACGCATGACTGAGCAGCTGACGACCTACAACACTCCCGCCTTCGTGTTACCGGATCTAGTCGAGATTCAGCGGGCAAGCTTCCGCTGGTTCCTCGAAGAAGGCTTGATCGAAGAACTCGATAGTTTTTCGCCTATTACTGACTATACCGGGAAGTTAGAGCTTCATTTTATCGGGAAGAACTTCAAGCTGAAGCGCCCGAAGTACGATGTCGATGAAGCCAAACGCCGGGATGCCACTTACGCAGTTCAAATGTACGTCCCCACTCGCCTCATCAATAAAGAGACTGGGGAAATCAAAGAACAGGAAGTCTTCATCGGTGATTTACCGCTGATGACCGATCGCGGTACGTTCATTATCAACGGTGCAGAACGGGTGATCGTGAATCAGATCGTCCGTAGTCCTGGTGTGTACTACAAATCAGAAACCGATAAAAACGGTCGTCGGACTTATAACGCAAGTTTGATTCCGAACCGAGGCGCGTGGCTGAAATTTGAAACCGATAAGAACGATTTAGTTTGGGTACGGATCGATAAAACTCGGAAACTCTCGGCTCAAGTGCTGCTCAAAGCCTTGGGTCTGAGCGATAACGAGATCTTTGATTCGTTGCGCCACCCAGAGTACTTCCAGAAAACGATCGAGAAAGAAGGTCAGTACGGCGAAGAAGAAGCGCTGATGGAGCTTTACCGGAAATTGCGTCCGGGTGAACCTCCAACGGTTTCAGGTGGAGCGCAGCTTCTAGAGTCTCGATTCTTTGATCCCAAACGCTACGACTTGGGCAAAGTGGGACGCTACAAGCTGAACAAGAAACTCCGCTTGAATGTACCCGAAACGACTCGTGTTCTAACGCCGCAGGACATTCTAAGCGCGATCGACTATCTGATTAATCTAGAGTTCGATATCGGCATGATCGACGATATTGATCACTTGGGAAATCGTCGGGTTCGATCGGTCGGTGAACTGCTGCAAAACCAAGTCCGAGTTGGCTTAAACCGTTTAGAAAGAATCATTCGGGAACGGATGACCGTTTCTGATGCGGATTCACTCACGCCTGCGTCCTTGGTCAACCCGAAACCATTGGTCGCTGCGATCAAAGAATTCTTTGGTTCGTCGCAGTTGTCACAGTTCATGGATCAAACGAATCCATTAGCTGAATTGACACACAAACGCCGGATCAGCGCATTAGGTCCGGGGGGGCTAACTCGTGAACGGGCAGGTTTCGCGGTTCGTGACATTCACCCGTCGCACTATGGACGGATTTGCCCGATCGAGACTCCTGAAGGTCCGAACGCAGGTCTGATCGGTTCCTTGGCAACTCACGCACGAGTCAATCCTTACGGCTTCATTGCCACTCCTTATTACAAGGTAGAAAACGGTCGCGTTCGGAAAGATTTGCCTGCGGTTTACATGACGGCAGACGAAGAAGACGATCTGCGGGTGGCAGCGGGTGACATCAACACGGATGAAGACAACAACATTATTGGTGAATCGATCGCGGTTCGTTACCGTCAAGATTTCACCACCGCTGCTCCGGCAGAAGTGGACTACGTTGCTGTTTCGCCGGTTCAGATCATCTCAGTTGCGACCTCGTTGATTCCGTTCCTCGAACATGATGACGCGAACCGGGCACTGATGGGATCGAACATGCAACGCCAAGCGGTTCCTCTGTTGCGTCCAGAGCGTCCTTTAGTCGGAACAGGCTTGGAAGCACAAGCAGCACGCGACTCAGGGATGGTGATCGTTAGCCGTACTGATGGTGAAGTGAGCTATGTCGATGCGAATTCGATTCGGGTGCGTGACTCAGCCACCGGAAAAGAGATCGAGTATCAAGTTCAGAAATATCAGCGATCGAACCAGGATACTTGTTTGAATCAACGCCCGATCGTATTTGTGGGCGACAAGGTTCGAGCCGGTGAAATTCTCGCGGATGGTTCTGCAACTGAGCGCGGTGAATTGGCTCTCGGTCAAAACATTCTTGTGGCGTATATGCCGTGGGAAGGTTACAACTACGAGGACGCGATTCTGATCAGCGAACGGCTTGTTTTTGATGATGTTTACACCTCGATTCACATTGAGAAATACGAGATTGAAGCCCGTCAGACGAAGTTGGGACCTGAAGAAATCACTCGCGAAATTCCGAACGTCGGTGAAGATTCGCTGCGTCAGTTAGATGAGAACGGCATCATTCGCATCGGTGCATACGTCGAAGCAGGCGATATTCTCGTCGGTAAGGTCACGCCAAAAGGTGAATCGGATCAGCCCCCCGAAGAAAAACTCTTAAGAGCGATCTTCGGTGAAAAAGCTCGTGATGTCCGCGATAACTCGTTGCGTGTCCCGAACGGTGAGAAGGGTCGGATCGTGGATGTCCGGGTGTTCACTCGTGAGCAAGGGGATGAACTGCCACCAGGTGCAAACATGGTCGTTCGGGTGTATGTCGCACAGAAACGGAAGATCCAAGTCGGCGACAAGATGGCGGGACGACATGGAAACAAGGGAATTATCTCGCGGATTTTACCGATCGAAGATATGCCCTACCTGCCCGATGGTACTCCTGTTGATATCGTCCTCAATCCGCTAGGTGTACCGAGCCGGATGAACGTCGGTCAAGTCTACGAATGTCTCTTAGGCTGGGCGGCTGAATGTCTCGATGCTCGATTCAAGATCGTGCCGTTCGATGAAATGCACGGGGAAGAGAAATCGCGTGAATCGGTACACGGCAAGCTGCAAGAAGCACAAGATTCGCGGATTAAAGCGACTGCCGATGGTTACTGGCTGTACAACCCAGACGACCCAGGCAAAATCCAAGTGTACGACGGACGGACGGGTGAAGCCTTCGATCGACCGATTACGATCGGTAAAGCGTACATGCTGAAACTGGTTCACTTGGTAGACGACAAGATTCACGCTCGATCGACCGGACCTTACTCGCTTGTTACTCAGCAGCCGTTGGGTGGAAAAGCGCAGCAAGGTGGACAGCGATTCGGAGAAATGGAAGTATGGGCGCTCGAAGCATTCGGTGCTGCTTACACGCTTCAAGAATTGCTGACCGTGAAATCCGACGATATGCAAGGACGAAACGAAGCGCTGAATGCGATCGTCAAAGGGAAAGCGATTCCAAGACCGGGAACGCCTGAATCGTTCAAGGTCTTGATGCGAGAATTGCAATCGCTTTGTCTCGATGTCGCCGTTCACAAAGTCGAAACCAAGGATGATGGCAGCAGCCGCGATATGGAAGTCGATTTAATGGCAGATGTGAACAGCCGTCGCGCTCCGTCTCGTCCGACCTACGAATCGATTTCGCGTGAATCGCTCGAAGAAGACGAAGACTAAGCCTAGAACCTTAGATAGCGGTGGGGTGGCATCGGCTCACCCAATCTTCATCCGCTATCTTCACTCTTCAGAAATTGTCTCTAACAACTCAAGGACAACACGATGCCAAAGCTAGAACAGCGGTTTGACTATGTGAAAATCGGTCTGGCATCTCCGGAGCGCATTCGCCAATGGGGAGAGCGGACTTTACCCAATGGGCAAGTCGTTGGAGAAGTCACCAAGCCAGAAACGATTAACTACCGCACACTGAAGCCTGAAATGGATGGCTTGTTTTGTGAGCGGATTTTTGGACCTGCAAAAGATTGGGAATGCCATTGCGGCAAATATAAGCGCGTTCGTCACCGGGGAATTGTGTGTGAACGCTGCGGCGTGGAAGTGACGGAATCGCGCGTTCGTCGTCATCGGATGGGATATATCAAACTTGCGGCTCCGGTTGCTCACGTTTGGTATCTCAAAGGAATTCCAAGCTACATGGCGATTTTGCTCGATATGCCGCTGCGTGATGTAGAGCAAATCGTTTATTTCAACGCTTATGTTGTTCTCAATGCTGGAAACGCTGAGAATCTGACCTACAAGCAATTGTTAACGGAAGATCAGTGGATTGAAATCGAAGACGAACTGTACAGCGAAGATTCGCAGCTTGTCGGCGTAGAAGTGGGGATCGGTGCGGAAGCATTGAAGCAACTTTTACAAGACATTAACTTGGACGAAGAAGCTGAGAGACTGCGCGAAGAAATTGCAGTTTCTAAAGGGCAAAAACGCGCCAAGTTGATCAAACGCCTGCGAGTGTTGGATAACTTCATCGCAACCGGATCACTTCCGGATTGGATGGTGCTGGATGTAATCCCAGTAATTCCGCCCGATCTGCGTCCGATGGTTCAGTTGGATGGTGGACGATTCGCGACTTCGGACTTAAATGATCTTTATCGTCGTGTGATCAACCGGAATAACCGTCTCGCACGTCTGCAAGAAATTCTCGCACCAGAAATCATTGTGCGGAATGAAAAGCGGATGTTGCAAGAAGCGGTCGATGCGCTGATCGATAACGGTCGTCGCGGTCGGACTGTGGTTGGTGCAAATAACCGTCCATTGAAATCGCTGTCTGACATTATCGAAGGGAAACAGGGTCGATTCCGTCAAAACCTTCTGGGTAAGCGGGTTGACTACTCTGGACGATCGGTAATTGTGGTTGGTCCAAAACTGAAGATCCACCAATGCGGACTGCCGAGAGAAATGGCGATCGAGCTTTTCCAGCCGTTCGTGATTCACCGCTTGATTCGTCAAGGCTTAGTCAACAACATCAAAGCCGCGAAGAAACTGATTCAGCGCAATGATCCCACGGTTTGGGACGTTCTCGAAGAGGTGATCGAAGGACACCCTGTATTCCTGAACCGCGCCCCGACGCTGCACCGCTTGGGGATTCAAGCCTTTGAACCGATTTTGGTAGACGGTCGTGCGATTCAACTGCACCCGCTCGTTTGTCCTGCATTCAACGCGGACTTTGACGGAGACCAAATGGCGGTTCACGTTCCTCTCTCGCTTGAAGCTCAAGCCGAAGCTCGACTCTTGATGCTGGCATCGAATAACATTCTTTCGCCTGCAACCGGTCGCCCAATTATCACACCGAGCCAAGATATGGTCTTGGGCTGCTACTACCTGACCGCAGAAAATCCAGAAGCCACGAAAGGCGAAGGACGCTACTTTGCTAATCTGGATGACGCGATCACGGCTTACGAACAGAACGAAGTCGAATTGCACTCTTATGTGTGGGTGCGATTTGATGGCGAAGTCGAAGGTGGACTGGGTGAAATGGTTGAGCAGAGCGAATTCGATGGCATTGTCACGAAAGTCTATGAAGGCTGTCGGAGACGGGAAGATGCAGACGGTAGCGTGATTTCGCAGTACATCAAGACGACACCAGGGCGGATTATCTACAACAAGACGGTGATTGATGCGTTAGCGGGCTAGACGGGAAGTTGGGACAAGGGGGAAATTCTCTTGTCCCGCACCCCGAACACACAACTCATGGCACAAATGGGGCACAGCATGGCAGAGCAGAACTCAGAAAAGCAAGTTTTTCGCAATCAGGTTATCAACAAAAAAGAACTCACTAACTTGATTTCGTGGGCATTCACCCATTACGGAACCGCTCGCACCGCACAAATGGCAGACTTGATCAAAGATCTTGGCTTCCGATATGCAACACGAGCAGGGGTCTCGATCAGTGTGGATGATTTGCAAATTCCACCGACGAAGAGAGCGCTTCTGGATGCCGCAACTGAGACGATTCGCGACACTGAAGAGAAGTACACGCGCGGCGAAATTACTGAAGTTGAACGGTTCCAAAAGGTCATTGATACTTGGAACGGAACCAGTGAAGAACTAAAAGACGAAGTAGTTCGACATTTTCGATCGAACAATCCTTTAAATTCGGTCTACATGATGGCGTTCTCCGGAGCGCGGGGGAACATCTCCCAGGTTCGTCAGTTAGTCGGAATGCGCGGCTTGATGGCAAACCCACAAGGGGAAATCATCGACTTGCCGATTAAAACCAACTTCCGAGAAGGTCTGACCGTTACCGAGTACATTATTTCCTCATACGGTGCGCGGAAAGGTCTCGTCGATACGGCACTTAGAACCGCTGACTCTGGATACTTAACCCGTCGATTGGTAGACGTATCCCAAGACGTGATTATTCGTGAACTCGATTGCGGTACAGAGCGCGGAATTCCCGTTCGTCCGATGACCGATGGCGATCGCGTTTTAATTCCCTTAAAAAATCGTCTCCTCGGTCGCGTTGCCGCTCAAGATGTTCTTGATCCAGCAACCGGAGAAACAATCATCTCGCGCAACGAAGCGATTTCAGATGACATTGCTCAAATCATCGGCAAAAAGAAAGTCGAAGAAGTCGTTGTTCGATCGCCGCTGACTTGTGAATCGGCTCGATCGGTGTGTCAGCACTGCTACGGATGGAGTTTGGCACACGCGCACATGGTCGATATCGGAGAAGCGGTGGGAATTATCGCGGCTCAATCGATCGGGGAACCGGGGACACAGCTTACGATGCGGACATTCCACACGGGCGGAGTCTTCACCGGAGAAATGGCGCGTCAAGAGAAAGCGAATTTCGACGGAACCGTTCGTTTACCGAAACGCCTCAGAACTCGTCCCTACAGAACTCGTCACGGGGAAGATGCGCTGATCGTGGAATCGGCGGGTTCGGACATCAAGATCGAAATCGAAGGAAGCGACGGACAGAAGCAACCCTTTACCGTGTCTCAAGGTAA
>JADEXW010000117.1 GCA_015206935.1 Pseudanabaenaceae cyanobacterium LEGE 13415
CCCATTTTACTGCTCAGGGATTTTATCAACGTAGGGATATGACACCAGAAACACAGCGTTCATCGATCGCGCAGTTCACCGAGGCAACCGCTCCTGGCACTATTGCTCCGCCTCCGGTTCCGAGAACTCCTCCCGCTCCGCCGCCTGCGATGCGACCCCTGCCGTCTCCGCCGATGGCAGAAGTCACCGAAGCCGCTCCAAGAGTCGAAAATACTGCTGCGTCCCAAACGTTCGCGATGCCTGCTGCGAGTCGTCCTGCTACGGCTCCTGTTGCTTCCGTCCCCGCGAGTTCCCCCTCTGCCCCATCTGGCACGCCAACGGGAGCCACTCCCCCTCCGACGATGGGACATCGCCCAACGACACCCCCTGCAACCCCAAGTACGGCACGTCGTTCCAGCAACTCACCGACGCTAGAGCAAATTATCCGAACCGCGTTTGATAAAGGCTTCTCGGATGTGCATTTGGGTGTGGGTGAAGTGCCGCGCTTCCGGAACCGGGGTGAAATCGAAACGACTGAATGGAGTGAAACCGATCGCCCTACGTTTATGAGCTGGTTGCGGGAAGTGTTGAGCGAAGAAGAAATCAGTCAGTTTGAAGAGACCCTTGATTTCGATGGCGCGACGCAGTATGAATTTGCGCGGGTTCGGATTAATATCTTTGACTCGCTGCATGGACCTGCGATGGTTCTGCGATTGATCCCGCTGAAAATTCTGACGATGGAGCAGCTAAATCTGCCTCCAGTGTTTAAGGATGTGTGTCACTATCACAAAGGCTTGATTCTGATTACGGGCCCGACCGGATCAGGAAAATCGACCACGATGGCAGCGATGATTGATTACATCAACAAAGAAATGCCGAAGAATATTATTACGATCGAAGACCCGATCGAATTTATTCACAAAAGCCGTAAATCGTTGATCAAGCACCGTGAAGTAGGGATGCACACCCGCAAGTTTGATAACGCTCTAAAAGCAGCGCTGCGGGAAGATCCGGACATCATCCTGGTTGGGGAAATGCGGGACAAAGAAACGGTGAACACGGCACTGAAAGCGGCGCAAACGGGTCACTTAGTGATGGGAACCTTGCACACGAATAGTGCGGTGAAAACGATCGAGCGGGTTCTCAGTTTGTATCAACCGAACGAACAGCCGACGATGCGAGTTGCATTAGCGGAATCTTTGGTGGCGGTGATTGCTCAGGGCTTGTGTCGGACGACAGACGGCAAACGGGCAGCATTCCACGACATTCTGATTAACACTGATGCGATTCGGGATTACATTCGCAAGGGTGAACTGGATGAGATCGAGGCGATTATTCCTCGATGTGGATTTGATGGCATGTGTACGATGAACCAATCGCTCTACAAACTGTATGAGCAGGGTCAGATTACGGAAGAGGTTGCGCTCGAAATGTCACCGAAGACGAATGAAATGGCTCAAATGCTGCGTGGTCGGGTTTAGAACGTTCTGAATACAGATGTGCAGTCTGCCCCGGTGTTTTTGGACATCGGGGTTTTTGTTTTGATTGAATGAATTGTTTGTGTGATGGCTTATTCGGGGATCGCCCCCTAAATCCCCCATTCTGGGGGACTTTGAGCTAGAAAAATTTCTTCAATTCCAAAGCGCTTTCCACCTTCAAAGTCCCCCAAATTTGGGGGATTTAGGGGGCATTAGCCGCTCCAACCGCAGCGAAATGCTCCTTACATTAAACCGACAAAGCCGCGTCCGTTTGATTCGCGCCACTGCTACCGGAATAAACCAATCCCCGCTGCATATCAAGCGTGACAATCTCACCATCGCGAATGACACCCGTAGCATTTTTCACACCTACCAGCACCGGAATGCCCAGTCGGAGTCCGATCACTGCTGCATGACTGGTCAAACTACTGTCTTCAGTAACAATCCCTGCGGCTTTACGAATCGCATCAATATGATCCGCGTTCGTACTCGGAGCAACTAAGATTTCGCCCGAATGAAACTGGCGAATCTCCTTCAGCGTCGAAGCCAATCGTGCCCGACCACTGACCGATCCTTGCCCAATTCCAACCCCTTTTCCACGCACTGCGGTCACAACTTCAACTTTGATTAAATCGGTTGAGCCTGCCACCCCTTGAAGCGTTCCAGCCGTAAGAACAACCAGATCACCTTCCGAAACTAAGCCTTTCTCCTGGGCAACATTGAGCGCCGCTTGGAACGTTTGCCCCGTCGAAGGCAAATCCAAAACTAAGAGCGGCTTCACACCCCAAACCAGTTGGAGCTGACGTGCCACATCCACATGCGGCGTGATTGCCAGAATCGGAGTTCTGGGACGGAATTTGGAAACGTTACGAGCGGTTGATCCCGTTTTCGTCAAAGACATAATTGCAGCCGCATCCAGTTGTACTGCAATGTTTCCAACCGCTTGGCTAATTGCATTCGGAATCGATCGACCACTATTTTCCAAAGGTTGCTTGGCGTGTTCTTGTTCGATCCGAACCGCGATCGATGCCATCTGAGAAACTGCCTCGATCGGATATTTTCCAACCGCTGTTTCGTTCGAGAGCATCACCGCATCAGTTCCATCCAAAATGGCATTGGCAACATCGGAAATTTCTGCACGAGTCGGACGCGGACTGTGAACCATGCTATCGAGCATTTGAGTAGCTGTAATGACCGGAATTCCTAGCCGATTCGCGGTTTTAATTAAGCGTTTTTGCAGAATCGGAACATCTTCAGCGGGAAGTTCGACCCCTAGATCGCCCCGCGCCACCATCACGCCATCGGAGATCGATAGGATCGCTTCCATTTGCTCGATCGCCTCGTGCTTCTCGATCTTGACGATCACCGGAACCGATTTACCCGCACTCGAAATCAGTTCTTTGATTTCTAAAACGTCTTGAGGATTACGGACAAAGCTCAGTGCCACCCAATCCACGCCCTGATCTAACCCGAACACTAAATCTTTGCGATCTTTGTCAGTTAACGCCTTGATCGATAGATAGACACCAGGGAAATTTACTCCTTTATTGTTCGAGAGCGGGCCGCCAACAATCACGCGACAATGCAGCGATTTCGTGGCTTGGTCAACTTCTTCGACCTTCATTTCGACTCTGCCATCATCCAGCAAAATCGTTGCGCCTTGGGGAACTTCTTCAGACAGCAGATCGTAAGTCACCGAACTTTCGGTTTGAGTGCCGGGAACGATGCGGCTTGTCAGCGTAAAGCGATCGCCTTTATTCAAAATAATCGAGCCGTTCTCGAAGCGTCCTAAACGAATCTTGGGACCTTGTAAATCCTGCAAAATCGCCACAGGTTGATTCAACTCAAATGAGACTTGGCGAATCAGGCGAATGCTGCGGAGATGATCATCGTGCGTTCCGTGAGAGAAATTCAGGCGTAGTGTCGTCGCTCCGGCTTCGATGAGTTCGCGCAGAACATCCGGGCTGCTAGTGGCAGGTCCGATCGTGGCAACAATTTTCGTGCGACGGTGAGAAGTTGGCAGTGGCATTACAGTGAAAAACCTAGAGAGTCAAATAGTGTCGAACCTGCGTTCAAAGCAGCACATCCGCGACCAGTTCGAGACTGATCGAGGGCACTTGGGATACTACCACGTTTGGGCACAGGGCAGAATCGATTTTGGATAGAGATTATCGTAACTTTGTAAGCAAAATGTTACGGAAATTCAGCGGCAAATCTCAAGGGCAGAATGTAAGGGAATTTTGACTGGGCGGATCGATTCAAAAAGAGTTCGATCGTAATAAAAGAAAATCAATCAGAATAGTTCGGAACCTCGGAAATACGGATCGCATCCTCGTTACAATAGTTACGATTTAAATTTCGTTTCAATTGTTCAAGATTCTCAACCCCGCTTCCCTAGTCGTTTGCCCATAGTTTTGACCAATGACTTCAGATCTGATTGAACTTGACGGTAGAAAGTTTGTTCCGGCTCACCAGATGCCCATTCCTGAATGGGTTTCGGTTTTGAATGAGCGTCCTCAACCCATTCTGACGCTCAAGGATGATGATATGTTTTTGCTGACCGATACGTTTGGAAACATTGGTGGTTCGTCAGATGAAGGGCGGAGTAGCGGTTTAGGACTGTTTTGCAACGATACCCGGTTTCTCAATCGCTTGGAATTACAGCTTGATGGACGATCGCCTATTTTGCTCAGTAGCACAGCAGAAAAAGGATTTGTGCTGTCGGTGCTGTGTACAAATCCGAGGTTAGACGATCGCATTCCCGCAGAAACGATCGGGATCAAACGTGAATTAGTGCTAAACGGCGGATTGTTCGAGGAGATTGAGATCGCGAACTATAGTACTGAGCCTGTTGAGTTTGAACTCAGTTTAAGTTTTGGAGCGGATTTCATTGATTTGTTCGAGGTGCGCGGCTTCGATCGAAATCAGCGCGGCACCCTTCTGAGACGATTGCCTTCTGAACCGGATCAAGCTGATGATGTCGATTCATTTGTCGCGGTGGATGAAAAGGGACAATCTCCGATGGAGCTAACCTTGGCGTATCAGGAATTAGATGGGTCAATTTTGGAATCCCGAATCGATTTTGTTCACTATCAACCGGATACGTTAAAAGGCTATACCGCTGTTTGGCGCTTGAAGTTCCAATCGCATGAAAAGCAAACGTTTGGCTATCGATTGCAACCTTTGAGCAATGGTCGTCCGGTGTCTAAAGTGAGTGCGCCAATCACCTTATCTCAGGCGAAAGCGGCAGAATTTGCAGAGGAACAACATTGGCAGCAACAGGTTACACAAATTCGATCGGATAAAACAACCTTCAACCGCGTGATCGAACGGGCGGAACAAGATGTGTATCTGCTCAGACAAACTTTTGGTAGAAATAAAGCCTTATCTGCGGGAGTGCCTTGGTTCTCAACCTTGTTCGGACGAGATTCGATCATTGCAGCTTCTCAAACCTTGTTGCTTGATCCGCAAATTGCACGAGAAACGCTGACAATTTTGGCACATTACCAAGGCAAGACCGACGACGAATGGCGCGAGGAACAACCGGGTAAAATTCTTCACGAGATTCGATTTGGGGAGATGGCACGCTGCCAAGAAATTCCCCATACGCCTTACTACGGAACCGTTGATGCGACTCCGCTTTGGTTGATGTTGTATGCCGAGTATTTCTCTTGGACAGCGGATTATGAAACCCTCGATCGACTTTGGAACAATGCGATCGCAGCAATGGACTGGATCGATCGCAATCTGAAAGAAACCGGATATCTAAGCTATGAGCGCAAATCGAAGCGTGGATTAGATAACCAAGGCTGGAAAGATTCGGGGAACTGTATTGTCGATCGCAAAGGCAAACTCGCTCAAGGTGCAATTACACTCTGCGAAGTTCAAGGCTATGTTTACTCTGCCAAAGTTCGATTGAGCCAGATTGCTCGAATGAAAAAGCGGATTGATCTTGCCGATCGCTGGGAGGAAGAAGCTCGCGATCTCAAAGTTCGATTCAATCGTGATTTCTGGATGGAAGATCAGGATTTCTGTGCGTTGGCGCTAGATGGGGATGGGAATCCGGTTGATAGTATTACCTCGAATCCAGGGCATTGTTTGAACTTAGGAATCTTCACACCTGAGAAAGCTTATAGTGTTGCAGAACGGTTACGCGCCCCGGATATGTTCAACGGTTGGGGCGTTCGGACATTAAGTAGCTTATCGCCTGCTTACAATCCGATGGGCTATCACGTTGGATCAGTGTGGCCCCATGACAATGCGTTGATTGCGATCGGGCTTCGGTCTCTTGGTCTGATTGATCAAGCCTTAGAACTGTGTAAAGGCTTGCTCGATATGACACGCCATCAGCCTTATCAACGTCCACCAGAATTGTTCTGTGGCTACGATCGCACTGAGGACAATGAGCCTGTGCAATATCCAGTCGCTTGTACTCCACAAGCTTGGGCAACGGGTAGCATTTTTCAACTCGCTCACATGATCGTGAATTTAGTTCCCGATGCTCCTGGAAACTGTTTGCGCGTGATTGATCCCGCTTTACCGGAATCGATTAACTATCTGGCGCTGAAAAATCTCCGGGTCGGCCCGACTTTGTTGGATCTTGAATTTGAGCGATCGGGGTCTTCGACTTCTTGCCGCGTCTCGAAAAAGCGGGGGAATCTTCGGGTCGTCATTGAAGCGTAGCAAGAGTAACAGTTCTATCGCCGTAACCTATTTCAGTTAGGACATTTCGAGGAAGCCCCCCCGCCCCCAATTCTGGGGGAGCAAGAGTTTTGAGCGAGCAGAATTGGGGGTTTGGGGGCGACTCCGAGGATGTCCGAATCTGAACTTCTACTGCTATACATGGGCGGTGGGACGACAATTTCTGGATGCGTTGATTCAATGGTGCGCCAAACCGCCTCTACCCGGATTTCGCGGTAGAACGTTAGCCCATTTATCTCAACGCCGCCCATTCTACCAAAAATAACGCGGGAGCTTGAGAGCCTCCCTGATTTATCGGGAGGATGAAAAGCGACTCGATAGGGCTTTAGCCCTCTGTGTGGGTTCAGAATCTTCATTAATGCTTGACATCCTATAAGACTGTGTAGGATACAATTCAGATATCAAGTTAAGGTCGATTCTTGATATGGCTGAACTAACGCTAACGTTAAAGCTTCCATTCCACAAATTGAATGTTTGCAAAGCATCTGAGTTTGAGCGCTTAACTACTATCAATACTCAGGTTGCTAACGACTTGCTGGCAGTCGATAAGAAGGAACGAAAGAAATTGACCAGCGCGGCATTCAGACATATCGAAATCGGGTCGATGTGGATTAATCAGACGATTCGGAACACCCATGCCAAAACAAAGGTGAAGCACTTTAAGCGAATGTGGCTTGAAGTGAATAACCAAGGCTATGAGGTTCTGAAATCGGGCGATTTGTTCACCGTTTCTTTTAGCCTCTATCGAGGACGGAAAGGACGAATCCCTCTTGATGTTCATGCAGCCTCGCATACCGAAGTCCTGAGCAAAGTGATTGATGGCGCTGCAAGTTTGGGGAGTCTGAAGCTTTGCAAATCGAAAAAAGGGGTTTGGTATGCACTCATTTCTGTGTCGATGGACGTTCCCGATGCAGCTGAGATTAAGGGCTGGATTGGAGTTGATAGAGGACAAAACAATATTGCAGTCGCAGCACTGCCCAAATCGTTCGGAAGGTTCTGGAAGGGTCGCAAAGTCAAAGCACTGAGACGACGATTCCAAAAGCTTCGGAAGTCGCTGCAAGAAGCAAAGAAACTCAAGAAGGTGAAACAGCTTGAATCGCGTGAGCGTCGGATAATGACGCAAATCAACCACGAGATTTCTAGGCAGTTAGTTCAGTTTGCCAAGGACTTCGGCATGGGATTGCGGTTTGAGGACTTGAGCGGTATCCGCACCTCCTCCAAACAGCGCAAGAAAACTAAGTCGGATGCGGCTGAAAACCGGGATGTTTGGGCGTACTATCAACTCGAATGCTTCACCCGCTATAAAGCGATTCGTGCTGGTGTGCCTGTTGAGTCTGTTCCCGCTCCGTACACGAGTAAATCGGATCATCGCAATGGTGTAATTGGAAAGCGTAACAAGCACCAATTCACAGGCTTTGATGGCTATCGCTGTAACGCTGACTGGAATGCTTCTCAAAATATTGGGCAGTGGTTAGGATTTGCTTGTTCTTTGAGTCTTGAGAAGGCTGTATCTGCAATGGATACAGTTGATTCAGAGAGCGGGGTCAATGACAGTCCCTTAACTGGTGATGCGTCTAAGCGGGTGAGTTCACTCCCCGCTTAGACAACCGCTAGAATCCGCCTTCTTCAGATGGCGGAGTGTCAATTTCCAACTCGCTCTAACTCTTCTCGCAACACTCTTCGCAATGTTGTCTCTAGGGGTTGGCGTTGTTGCTGAATATGCTGTCGCAACGCTTCATTGATCAAACTTTGATAGTTGCCCCCTCCCGCTGCATGAACTTGTTCCCGGAACCAAGCTAAGACCTCATCATCCAATCGAATCGTAATGCGAGTCTTCCCGGCAGGTGTCGGGTCAATTGCGCCTCGTCTCCCTTGACTGAAATCATACTCTACGTCCATTGTTCATCCCTCTTCATATTGCTTGAGTTCTGATCGCGTCGCTTTTCGAGCCGAAATTAATCGAACCTCGTTGCCACGCCACGCATACACCACCATGAGGACTCGACCCAACGCATCGATCCCGATCGTGATGAACCCGCTCTTCGTCAAACCGCTCATCAATAACCGTTACTGCTAAATTATCGGCAAAGACCGACACAGCATCAGCAAAATCAATGCCATGCTTGCTGAAATTGGTTGCAGCTTTATCACTGTCCCATTGGTATGCCATGCTTCTATTGTATGCACATTTGTACACATTAGAATAAGATGAAATGGGTAGAAGAATACTTGGGGCTGAATCGACAATCTCCAAACTATGCTCTTATTGAACGTTTAAGAGGTAAGGGCAAAAGTCAACAGTTTTAGTTGCTTCTAAGCATGACGCTGCGATCGTTCGTCAATTTGCTGGAAGGATTAGTTTCTAGCCAAAGCGACCCACTCTAACAATGATTCATTCTTTTGCATTGTTAATTAGACCATTTGCCAAGTCATTTCTTGACCTGCCCATAAGGGAACCAGTCCAGACTCCGGAAATGGAATCTCATCAGGAACGCGCCAAGTTGTTTTGGTCAAAGTAATGCGATCGGTGTTACGCGGAAGTTGATAAAAATCTGCCCCATAGAAGCTAGCGAACGCTTCAAGTTTATCCAAAGCGCCAACGCTCTCAAACGCTTCTGCATACAATTCCATTGCGTGTAGAGCCGAGTAGCAACCTGCACAGCCGCAGGAACTTTCTTTGCTATTTCGAGGATGGGGGGCGCTATCAGTGCCTAGAAAAAACTTAGGATTACCAGATGTGGCTGCTTGCAAAAGTGCCGATCGATGCTCCTCTCGTTTCAAAATGGGGAGACAATAAAAATGGGGACGAATGCCACCTTGGAATAGGCTATTGCGGTTGAATAATAAATGTTGTGGCGTGATTGTGGCAGCAATGTTGTTTGCAGATAGAACATACTGCATCGCATCTGAGGTGGTGATATGTTCAAGGACGATGCGTAGCCTGGGAAATCGTTCTCTAAGCGGGATCAGATGTCGATCGATAAACACTTTTTCTCGATCGAACATATCAACCGTGTGATCGGTCACTTCCCCATGTAGGAGTAAAGGCAGATCGACCTCTTGCATCATTTCAAACACGCGATCGCACTTGCGAATATCCGTTACCCCAGAGTCTGAATTCGTCGTTGCCCCGGCTGGATAGTATTTGACCGCTTTAATAAATGGTGCGGCTTTCGCTGTGATGATTTCTTCGGGGCTTGTATTGTCAGTCAGATAGAGCGTCATCAGTGGCTCAAACGATTGACCTTGTGGAACGGCTGCAAGAATGCGATCGCGATAGGCAGCTGCATCTACAACTGAGCGGACTGGAGGCTTCAAATTTGGCATGACGATCGCGCGTGAAAACTGTCGCACCGTATGCGGCAGAACTGCTTTCAATGCTGCACCGTCGCGAAGGTGAAGATGCCAGTCGTCAGGTCGGGTAATCGTGAGTTTTTGCATGGTTCAATTATTAATGAGAAGGTTTGAATTCAGTTGTTCAGAATGCAAGCGGCATCTAGAACAGTGACGTTATCAGGTTTTGCGATCGCACATTTCGCGGCAACTTTCTGAATGGCTGGAATTTGTCCTGCTTTAAGGGCTGTCATTGCCTGACTCACATTGGGTTCAAACAACCGAAACCATCGATAGCTTTTAAGATAGTTCGGATCGAACGCATTGGAATCTAGTAACCAGTGTGTAACTTTGTATTGTTGAATCAATTGTTTGGCAGGTTCTAATCGATCGCTGTATTGAGCATTGAGCAGATCAATGGCTCTTTTTCGCATCGGTAGATAGTATCCCAAGTGAAATGGAACGGCGTACTCTTGAGCCGCTAATGTCGATCGATTCGATAGCATCGGTAAGTTACTGCCGTCTTCACCTAAGTAAGCAGTCAATGTTGTTTTGGGTGTGGTTTTGAGAAATTCGTACAAAGTTGGATGACTGCCGCCGCCGTATCCGGTTTCAGGAAACGATCGCCAAGCGAAATGGGGATAAATTAGCATGATGCAAGTGAGCGTAACCATTGCACCAGTTCGCCAAGCTTTGAGCCGTTCTAGCAAGATTACGATGATGATTCCTGACGCGATCGCCATTGCAATTCGCCAACTATGGGTAATGTAGCGACTTGGAAAATGCAGCTTCACGAATAGTGCGTGGGCGAGAAAAAAACCAATAATTCCCGTTCCCGCAAGTTGCGGCAAGATGATCCAATCGGGATTTAGTTGCTGTAACTGAGGAAAGCGATTTCTAAACCTTATAAAGATTGGCAGTAATAATCCCAAACCAATGAGCGGCGGATTAAACGAGACTTGAAAGCCACCATCGGTACTATCAAACCAGAATCGAAATGGATTTGGATAGAAAAATGGTAAACGTCCTCCTGGCTGAAATTCCGGCATCAATCGAGCCTGAGCGGCATTCACGGTAGGAGCAAATTCCGATTGACTAAATACATAAGGTAAAAGGAGCGCGATCGTAATCCCTAAAATAATCCATTCCGCCCGATTCACCCGCCGCTTCCACAAGCCCCAAACGCCTCGTAATCCTAGCCAAATTGCAACCAGAACTGCTGCTAATGGACAAAAAAGCGCCATTGCTGTGACACAAAGCGCGATCGCAATCCAAGACCGTTTTACAAAGTAGTACACCAATGCCACAAGCAACACTGCCCAAAACGATCGCGGAACTGCCGAAGCAATATCATCTCGTTGCCAACAGCTTTGGAGCAGAATCACAGAACTAAAGAATCCTGCGATCGGGATAGGAAACAGTGCGATCGTCGATCGATACCCATACCAAGCCAGCAACAAACTAATCGCAACTGGCAGCAATTTACTCAATAGAATGGGTGTAATTCCAACCCGCGACCCAATCCAATAGAGCGTTCCTAATCCCCAAGGTGTGACCGAGTGGAAATACTTCGCCATCCAATCATTGGGAAATAATTCAGGATCAATAAAGCGCTGCATCCAAATCAGATAAACACGAGCATCATCTTGAATCATCGTTGGATCAGAAAATGCC